>NZ_BAZG01000005.1 GCF_000964525.1 Anaeromyxobacter sp. PSR-1 | reverse complement strand
CCGTATCCAGGGTGAGGAAACTGCTGGTGTTCGAAGAGGTGAGCCGATTCATCAGCGAGTTTCGGCGCGTGAAGAACGCATCTGCCGAGTTGCGACGTGCGTATGCACTGTACGGGCAGGAGCGATTCGCTGAGACGGCGGAAGTGCTGAAGCGCGTTCGGGAGACGAGCGCCCGGCCGGGCAACAATCCGTTCCTGTTCGGCGCCCAGAGTGCCAGGGAATGCCCTGGTGTCGTGGACGGGGCCGGACCGCCCGCTACGAGCGGCCCGACCCCGACCGTCTGGCGCGACCGGTACGGCCGGACGAGGCGGGAGTCATCGGCCGGCCGGATAACACGCGGTTGACCGCGAACGAAGACCGAGGATGGGGGACCAGCGGGCCATCCCGCCGCACCCGCTGGAGCTACGCGCAGCCTCGGGTCGCGGGATGCGCTTCCACTGTCAGATCGGTGCGCAATGCTCCCACTCCGCGCACATCCGGGAGGACGCGGTGGGGACGACGGCTATCGAAGAGGAAACCTCGGCGGCGAACGAGCCCAACGACGCGGCAGCAGGTTCGCCGCCGGCACCCGTGGCGCCGCCGCAGGCCCCCATCGCCGGCGAGCACTCCGCCGAGCGCTCCGAGTTCGCCTACTACACCCACGGCAACCTCCAGGAGATGGTGAAGCTCGCGGACCAGAAGGCCGCGACCATCATCGGGGGCGGCGGGATCATCGTCGCCGTCCTGGGAAGCAACCTCATCGACAAGGTCACGCCGGCCGACCTCACGTTGATGGTGGCGGGGACTGTCTCGCTCGGGCTGCTCGTCGCTGCCGTCCTCTGCGCGGTGATGGTGTTGTGGCCGCGCTTCCCCTCGGAGGAGGACGTGGTCCCGGTGGTGGGCGCGCCACGCCTGCTCTGGGCGAAGGATATGCCGCGTACCACCGGCGGCCCGCCGACTACGTGCGGGCCCTGCTGGCGCTCACACCCGCCGCCGCCGTCCTCGACCTAGCCTACGAGAACCTAAAGATCACTTGGCTGCTGGACGAGAAGTGGAAGTGGCAGAGGAGCGCCACGCGCCTTCTGCTCGTCGCGTTCGCCGCCTGGCTCGTGACCATCGGCCTGACGCTCTGGAGGTGAAGCATGTGGAAGGAGACTGAGGCGAAAGAGCGGCTGCTGAAGAGCTACGACGAGACGAAGGACCTCGTCGTGAAACCGCTCACGAAGGAGATGAACCTCGAGAACCTCACCACGACCGATTGCCGGATCGTGACCGGGGTCCATCTCTACCTGGACCCGGTGAACCTCCAGCAGCACCTGGACGAGGCAGGCGAGGACAAGGAGAAGCTCCGTAAGCTCCTCCGTCACCTCCACGTGTACCAGCGCGTTCTCACGTCCCTGCTGTACGAGATGGACGGCGCCGAGAAGATCCACTTCCAGGGCGCGCGGCTGCACGCGATCTTCTACAAGCCGTATGACACGACGGACGTGAAGGACCCGCCCCTGAAGCGGCTCGCCGCCGCGAACCAATTCGTCTCGCAGGCGAAGGAGTTGTCCAAGCTCGTCACCGCCGAGACCGGGTTCACGTTCAACCTGGAAGCCGGGATCGAGGCGGGCGACACCATCGCGACGGTGAACGGCCGATGCGGGAGTCGGGAGCTTCTGTTCGTCGGAGAGGCCGCGAACGCGGCCGCCAAGGTCCTCACGGGCAAGACCGGGACCAGGTACGGGCCGTCCGCCACCCCGCTCGTCGCCAGCCTGCCCGCGCCGGAGGCCCTGCCGGAACGGTGGGAGAAGAGCGTCCAGGAGGAGTGCTCGAAGTTCCCCATCTCGCACTTCAACCTGTTCGAGCCGAAGGAGCGGATCGACTTCGAGCGGCTTGGCGTCCGGACGGCGAAGCTCGACGCCGCGTCCTTCTTCGCGGACCTGTCCGGCTTCACGAAGCTCGTAGCGGAGGCGGTGGACAAGCGCGACCTCCTCCGGTGCCTCCACGCCGTGCGCGCGGAGATGCACCAGGTGGTCCGGGCCGACTATGACGGCGACCACATCCAGTACCAGGGCGACCGGATCCAGGGCCTCTTCTACGACGCGGCCGCCTCGTCCCGGTACGTGAGCAAGTCGTTCGAGGCGGCTGCCGCGATGCAGTCCGTCATGAAGGTGTGCCAGGAGATGTTACCGACGCTCGCCGAGGTGGGGATGACGGTCGGGATCGATCACGGCCGCGTGCTGGTGACCTACCTCGGCCTGAAGGGGAACCGGGACATCGTGGTGCTCGGCGAGTCCGTCCCGGCCGCCTCTGCGCTCCAGGACGGTGCCAAGCCCGGCCAGACGAAGGTGTCAAAGACCGTCCACGACAAGCTGGAGGACGATCTGAAAGCGCTTTTCGCTGCCGAGGGCACGGCCTACCTCTCGACGGCCGACGCCGAGCAGGTCGCGGCGAAGCAGGAGGCGCGCGCGTACGCGGGCAAGGTCGCCGTCGTGGGCACCGCGAGCACCGGCGTGCGGGTCGTCCCGTCGTCGTCGGGCGTCCAGCCCGCGCGCTCCTGGTGGTGGAAGTAGTGGTGGGTCGGCAGGAGGCCATCGAAGCATTCCTGGCTGCCGAGCTGCGCTGGAGACTAGTTCGAGAGGATGGCGGCGGAGCGACGACTCTCGAAGGGCCAGCGATCATCCTGGGCCCGACCGACAAGCAGTACCTGTTCGACCTGCGGATAGAGGTGCCGCGCTCGTTCCCGAGCCGGGGAGCCGATCCGGTCGTCGTCATCCTGAAGAGCCCGATGAAGCTGGGCATGAATGCCCATGTCGGCGGGAGCGGCGCGCTGTGCGTGCAGATGCCGCCCGCCCACGAGATCGACTACGAGCGCGAGGGCCTCGTCGGCTTCTTCCAGCAGGTTCTGATCCACCTTCGCCGCGCCGTCATCTACGCGCTCGTCGGCAAGTATCCCGGGCCCGCCTACGCGCACGCGGAGGCCGGGCAGAAGGAGTTCAGGGACGAGCTGGTCGCGAAGTTCCCGCTCGGGCTCCAGCGGTTCGTCCAGCCCGGCCTCGGGATGCCGCCGGACAACCAGTGGTGCCCGTGCGGCAGCAAGCGGCGCTTACACGACTGCCACAAGGCGGAGTTGAAGGCGGCTCGCGCCGCCTACGTTGAAGCCGGCGGCCGCGTTCGCGTCGCGGTCCGCGAGCGGCTGAAGAAGAAGTAGCCCACCGCTTCCGGTTCACGAGATCGAAGCCGAACAGAACAACGAGAAGCCGCCCTTCTACGATCTGGGCATCTTCTTCTAGTGCTTCTAGTTCTCCTGCATCTACTTCGGGCCGCAACCTGCGGAGGCTGCAAGCCGCTGCTTGCGGCGTCCAAGCAGGATGCCGCGCGCGCGATTCTCGATGTTGCCCCGCGCGGACCCCGCGCGTGCAGCGCGCTGCAAGGAGGGACCGATCGGTCCCCGCGGTCGAGAGTGTAACCCCGGTGTAAGTAGCGGAATCATCCGCGGCGTCGCGGAGATCGCTTCGTTCGTCCCTTGGTGGAAAAGGGACGCTCCCATGAAGTGTAAGTAAAGAAAAACCCCCGGCGGACCGAGGGCTTATCTAGGAAATTGGAGCGGGAAAAGGGATTTGAACCTGGCATATCGCGTGCCGTTTCAGGTGCTTACGCGGCCCTCGAAAGAGCCCCAGAGGGTTCGACGCAGCCTCCGGACGCGTCGGTTCACGTCGCTGCGCGGCTTGAGAGAGGTGACACTCTGACAGAGCCGTCGGTTCTCCCCGCCCTCACGTGCGAACTCTTCATCGTCGCAGGTGCGATCGTGGCTGGCCGTGCGACAGAGCAGCGCGCAACCCCCTCGACAGTGGAAGACATCCTACGTCGGGCCGTCGCGCATGCTGCCGCTCTTCGCAGGTGAGAGTCGTCCGATGACCAGCGCGGGCGAGCGGTCGATGCCGTCGGGAGGGCACGGGAGGGCTGCGCATACGGAATCGAAGTGCGGGTCGCGCCACATCACGGCGTTGGCGTGGATGCCGGTCGTGCTGCCGGCCGCGCGCTTCCCATCGGATACGCGTCGCCCTGGGGATTCCGCCGCGGCCCGTTACGGCGTGGCAGTCGTGCCGACCGTGCTCCTACTGAGCGCCGAGGGCCGCGTCGTCGCGCGGCGCGCAGGTGAATCCAGCGAGACGCTCGCCGCGAGCGTCTCGCTGCGCTCGAGGGCCGAAGCGGTGACCGCCCTCCCCGCCGACGCTCGGCATATCACGTTCGGTATGTGACGACCGCGCCCCTGCATCAAGGCCGCCCTGCAGCCACGAGGGCAGCCTTCGCTTCCTTCACCGCGCTCCGCACGTCACCGAGGCAGCACGCGCCGGACGGGTTCTTCCGCTCGCAGGCGCAGCGCCCAGCCCGGATCTCGGCGTCGATCCGATCCGAGATCGTGCTGTCCCCCGTCTCCGCGACCTCCTGCCGGACGTGCGCGCGCGTGAACTCGAAGCAGTAGCAGAGCGGGACGGGATCCTCCGTCTCCTTCAGCCCGACGCGCACCGACGCCGCGTCCTTCTCGACCACACGCCCATTGGCGCCGTAGTAGAGGACCGCGCAGCTCGGTGTCCTGCAGAAGCGCCGCTCGACTGCGAGCAGTCGTTCTGCGTGCCCCGGCTTCAGGATCGACAGGATCGTCTCATCGCCAACGAGCTTGCCAACTGCGCCGCAGCGCGGGCAAGCGTTCTCCCCGCTCGCGCGCGCGTCGGACTTCTCGCAGGTCCCACCCGAGCAGCACGAACTCATCGCGTCCCTTCGGCTTCGTCCTGCTCCTCAGCGAACCGTCGGCTTTCGCAACGTCACGCGATATAGCCTTCGCGGCAGCTTGCCCTCGTCGAACTCGTCCACCGACACGATCTCGTACCCGTGCGCGAGGCGCTCCACCTTTGCGCGGTCGAAGAAGTGCACGATGAACCCTTGGTTCTCGTACAGGTCCTCGCCACGGTGGATGCCGCGGCCGAAGTCCGGATCACTCGTGTTCCGCACCGTGTAGACGCACACGCCACCGGGCCGGAGCACCCGAAGGATCTCGCGCGAGAGCGCTTCCAGTTCGGCGGTCGTGAACGCCATGCAGAACAGCATGTGCGAGTAGCAGGCGTCGAACGTCCCGTCTGGAAACAGCAGGGGACGTCGGACGTCGTGCTGGGCCGGATGCACCTTGCCGGAGAGGCCCAACTCGCCCGCCCTGCGCTGGATGGCATCCACGCCTGGCCCCGCGTAGTCGAGCACGTCCACCGTGAAGCCACTCTGCGCCAGGAAGAACGTGTCACGTCCCTGGCCGCCTCCGAGCTCGAGAACTCGGCGCGCACCTCCCGCGCGGAAGACCTCAGCCGCCTTGCGCGCGGGGTCGCTCGGAGAAGCCCCGAACATCTCGGGCTTCTGCGCGAGCGTCATCTCCCAGTGCTCATGCTGGTGATTCAGAACGGGGGGTCGATCCACGTCGGACATGAGGATCCTCGGTGCAGCTCGTCAACGCGACTGCGCGGCAGTCAAGACGGCGTCGTAGCACAGGACATTCCGCGTTGGCATCGAGCCGCCGCCCCCGGGGACGCTGCTCGG
Source organism: Anaeromyxobacter sp. PSR-1 (assembly GCF_000964525.1). Taxonomy (GTDB): domain Bacteria; phylum Myxococcota; class Myxococcia; order Myxococcales; family Anaeromyxobacteraceae; genus Anaeromyxobacter. The sequence goes on along the minus strand of NZ_BAZG01000005.1, from coordinate 67,569 downwards.
CCCTTGAAGCGATCGCCTATCGGAGCGGTCGTTCACGTCGGTTCGAGCGGGGTGAGCCGGCCAGCGATCAGCGCGGTGAGGGCATCCGCGACGTTGCCGCAGCGAGTCCCGTACACCGGCACGTTCCTCCGCGCGAGCTGGCCCAGGGCATTCGCGCCGATCCCACCGACGATGAACGAACCGATCGGCTCGTGATCGAGCGCATCGTGCAGGTCGCACCGCCCCGGCTCAGGGTCGGGGTTCGGCACGCAGCGATGCGCGAGGGAGGAGGGCTCCACCAGCAGGAACATCGGTGCCCTCGCGAAATGCGGCGAGATCGGGCTCAGGAACCCACGGTCCTCGACGATGGGGATGCAGATGTTCATCTGGACGCCTCCGCTGGTTGACCCACGTTGGAAGACAGCCGGTTGGCGATGCCCGCGTATTAGCGCGTCTTCACCCGCTGCCGCTCCTCGCACGCGACGCACAGGTGCCGGCCATCCACCTTGCGGACGTACGTGGTGAGGACGCTCTCCCCGCACCCGTCGCAGCGAATGCTCTCGAAGGTGGGATCGGGGTGCTCAATCCGCAGCGGGAACACCGGGCCGACCGCGAAGAGCGTCTCCTCGGGCACGGCGACGATTTCCGCGATGAGCGGATTGGCGGCGCGATCGGTTTCGGAGGCGAACCGGCCGGTCGACGAGCACGTTCGGAACCAGTTGCTCTGCTCGACCCCCTCGATGGCCTCCGGGCGCAACGCCACGCGGATGGCGCGCCCCTTCTCCTGATCTACCAGGCGCAGGCTCGCCTTGCCGTGCGGGATCCGGACGATGAGATCCTTGCCGAACGTGCAGCCGGTCACGAACTGGACCCCGTCCGCGAACCCCTGCGCGTAGTGATCGCTCCCGAGTTCCACAAACGCGAAGAGCTCGCGATCGAGCGCTCGGCCCACGGCAAGCTGCCTCATAGCGACCATCCCCGCGCGGAGCCCAAGCACGAGAGGCGGACAGGCATGACCATGCATCAGCGTGCCACAGTGGATGAACTGTTCGAGAACCATCGTCTTCCCTCGACGCGTCGACGACGCGCCCTCGCTAGCGAGCAATTTCGCTGCTTCCGGAGCCGTCGTTGCCAGCTCAGTCGCGGCGCTGGCCCACGGCTGGCGCCGCACGACATGTTGCGTCCTCCGCTCGTTCTCGCCCCTCGCTGATCCGCTGGAGAGCTCCCTCCTGGGCCCGCTTCTCCCGCGCAAACCAGAACCCCCATGCCGCGCCGGCAAGGATGATCCCGACCACCGCGCCGAGAGCCTTCGGGGGGACGCTCATGCCGCGTCCTCGACGACGATGTCCGCCTCGACCACGATCTGCGACTTCACCGAGTTCGCGACCAGGCTGTACTTCTGGGCGGCAGCGAGGGCGCGCCGCACCCGCGCCTCGACCGCGTCCTTCGGCTCCGGCCCCGCCGCAACGCGGATCACGGGACGAAATCGAAGCCGGGTGAAGATCTCCGTTCGGTCGAGCTCGATCACCTTGGTCCCCTCGGTGCGGCATTCGTACGAGAGGAGCTTCAGCTTGAAGCGCTCGGCCGACCAGATGAACATCAGCATCACGCAGGTGCTCGCGGCGGCCACGAACGCGTCCTCGGGGGTGAGGACCCCGGCGTGCCCGTGAGCGTCGGGCGGCGCCGAGAACCTCATCCCAGCGCCGTTACCCATCGTGACGTGGCCCCAGTGCTCCCCCTCCCAGCGGACGTCCGCGTAGTACGTCGCCGTGCGGCTCATCGCGCAGGACTCCGCCCGGAGCGATCCGGGCCAGGGGGCGGGTCCACGCCCGTCCCGGCCGTGACGGTCGCCGGCGCGACCGGCTTGGAGCGGCGGCCGCGCGCGAGCTCGTCCACGAGCTGCGCAACGCGCTCGGCGACGAGGTCAACCGCCGCCCTGCCCGCGGCGTTCAGGCAACGTCGGCCCTCCGGTCGCGGAAGGCCCGCGGCGTCGAGGAGCTCGTTCACGACGATGCTGGCCGCCGGCTTCGCCGAGTACATCTCCGTCCCTCGGGCCGCACAGCGGAGGTCGCAGCCGTCGATAGTGATCGTCGGATGGAATCGGGCGAACTCGCGATCGCCTTCGCCGCCCGCGAGGAACAAGGGGAGACAGATCGTCACGGTCGAGCTGGGGCGCAGCTCGTGCAGCACCTTCAGCGTGGCGAGCCGCGCGACCGTTCCCTCCGCGAGCTCCTCGCCGGAGCAGGACACGATCCCGGCCTTGGCCTGTATCACGTTAAGCATCGCGACCTCCGCTCGGCGCGTCGCTCGGGAGCCGGTCGATGGCCTCGGCGACCTCCTCCGCCAGGACATGGGCGAGCTTCCGTCCCGCCTCGTTCAGCTCGGCGATGCCGTCCGGCTTCAGGTCCTTGTGGCGCCGGTACACGTCGAGGACGTCCACCTCGCACGCCACGGTCCCCCCGTTGTGCGCGACCAGCTTCGACGCGCACATGAGCTTGCAGCCGTCGATGGTCACTGCCGGGCAGGCGCGGACGCGCTCACGCGCCTGCTCCTCGCCGAGGACGAGCTTCGCGAGCGCGACGAGCCTCGTTCGCTCTGGCCTCAGCTCGTCGCACAGCTCGTAGGCGGCTTCCCTGGCGACGGCGCCGTACGCCTTGCCGATCCCGCTGCACGGGATGACCACCACCTCGGACCTCTCGCCGATCATGGTTTCTCGAGCTCCTGCTCGACCTGCGACTGCATGACGGGCAGGTACGCGCGAGCGTCGAGCAGCTTCGCGTGGTCCCGCTCCCAGTTCGCCGGTTCGATCACCGCCAACCAGCCGTCGCCATAGGGGTCCTTGTTGACGACCTCGGGCGTCAGCTCGAGTGACCCGTTCACGTCGACGATGGTGCCTGCGATGGGGGTGGGGACGGCCTGGGTCACCTTCACCGTCTCCAACTCGACCAGTTCGTCACCGACCTCGAGCCGGGTTCCAGGCGCCTTCACGGTCAGAAAGGCGACGTCTCCGTTGTGCTGCTGCATGAAATCGCTGAACCCCACGCGAACCCGGTTCTCCTTCTCCGGAAGGAACCACATGCCCTCCGGACTGTAGACGCGATCGGTCGCCACCCGGAACGTGAACTTGTCGGCGGTGATCTGGAGGTATTCGGGCATGCGAGCTCCTCATCAGGACTGTGCGTGAATGGCTGCTCCTCTGAAGCCCAGCGCGGCCTCGAGCATCGCCTCCGGCAACGTCGGGTGCGCGTGCGTGGTCCAGGCAAGATCGTCCGCCGTCGCGCCAAGCTGCACCGCGAGCGCGCCTTCCGCGACGAGGTCGCTCGCCCTCGCGCCGAGGAGGTGAACCCCCAGAACGCGCCCGCTGCCGGCCTCGCAGACGAGCCGCACCATGCCGTCCGTCTCGCGCAGGGTCTGGGCGCGCGGATTCGCGGAGAACGGGAACCGCGAGACCTTCACCTCGGCCCCACCGCGCGTGCCTGCCGCTCGGTGAAGCCAACGCTGGCCAGCTCAGGTCGCGTGAACACCACGTTGGGGACGGAACGGTAGTCGACCGGACGCTCGCCGCCGGTCGCGTTCTCGGCCGCGATGCGGCCCTCGACCATGGCCTTGTGCGCTAGCATCCAGCCTCCGACGGCGTCGCCGACGGCCCACACCTTCGGAACGCTGGTCGCCATCCACTCGTCCGCAGAGATCGCTCGTCCCCTCATCTCGAGCCCGAGCGCCTCGAGCCCGAAGCCAGCGGTGTTCGGCCACCTCCCGGTCGCGAGAAGGACGCGGTCGCCCACGACGGTGGACTCACCGGTAGCGCCGACCGTCTGGACCTTCAGCGAATCGCCCGCCCTCGTGATGCGCTGGACCGTCCTGCCCGTCTCGATGACCATCCCCCGCCGGCGAAGCAGCAGCGCGAGCCGCTCCGCGAGGACCTCCTCCGTCGCGCCGGCGAGCACCGCAGTGGCCATCTCGAGCACGGTGACGTGACTGCCGAGCGCCTCGTAGATGCAGGCGAACTCGAGCCCGATCACTCCGCCGCCGACGACGACGAGCCGGGCCGGGATCGACTGAATGTCGAGCGCCTGGGTGCTGGAGATGACCCCCGGAAGATCGCGCCCCTCGATCGGCGGTTCGGCGGGAATCGATCCCGGCGCGAGGATGACGTGGGCGGCCGTGATCGTCCGGGTGCCTCGACCGTCGTCCACCGCGAGCGTGTCCGGTGACTGGAGCCTCGCCGAGCCACGCACCAGCGTCACGCGGCGTGCGCGCAGGAGCTGCTCGACCCCGGCGACGAGTCGATCAACGGTGGCGCCCTTGTACTGCATGAGGCCGGGGAGGTCCGCCGCGGCCTCCGGGATCGACAGCCCGAACTCGCGCGCCCGCCTGGCGTCGAGCAGCAGCTCCGCGGACGTCGTCAACGCCTTCGTCGGAATGCAACCGACGTTGAGGCAAGTGCCCCCTACCCGCTCCTTCTCCACCAAGACAACCCGGGCACCGCGCTGCGCCGCGCACAGCGCTGCGACATATCCAGCCGGCCCCCCGCCGAGAACGGCGACATCAGCGCGTTCGCTGGGTCCTGACATCGGAACCCCCGTTCAAAGCTACCACCCCTGCGGACCATCACTCTGTGGCAAAGAGGGGACGCACCGAGCAACTCCGCTCGGGTCGCGCCTCATGCGCGGAGGAGATCCTTGATCGCCTCGGGTGTCAGCACGCGACCAAGGGACTTCACCGTCCCGTCCACCACCAGCGCCGGCGTGGATAGCACGCGGTACTTCATCATCTCGTGGAGGTCCTCGACCTTCTCAACCGTCGCATCGAGGTCGAGCTCCATCACCGCCTTCTGCGCGTTGGCGGTGAGCTGCTTGCACCTTGCACATCCCGGCCCCAGCACCTGGATCTTCATTTCGGCCATCCCTCGTGCGTCGCGATGAACCTCGTTCCGAAGCACCTCGCGATGGATTCGCCTCGGTAGGACTCACGCGCGTCAGTCGTAGAGCGCGTTGAACAGGTACCCGACGATCATGATCCCGACGGTTACCGACCCGAAGAATATGGCCAGGAGCGGCGGCTTGAGGACGCGGCGCAACATGATGCCCTCGGGGATCGAGAGGGCGATGGCGCTCATGATGAAGGCCATCACCGTTCCCAGAGACATGCCCTTGGCCCACAGGGCCTCCGCGATGGGCACGACCCCCGCCCCGTTGACGTAGAGCGGCACGCCGACGAGCGTGACGATGGCGACGGCGAACGGGTTGTGCGGACCGGCGTACTGCGCGAAGAAGTCCGCAGGCACCCACCCGTGGATCGCGGCGCCGATGCCGACGCCGAGCAACACCCACTTCCAGACGCTGGAGAGGATGTCTTTAGCTTCCCCCACCGCCGCGTCGACGCGCTCGGACCACGTCGGGACGTTACCATCCGCGCGCAGTTGCCCGATCTTCGTCGTGAAGACCGTCTCCTCGACCCAGTGCTCGAGGCGGAAGCGAGAGGCGATGAAGCCGATCACCATCGAGATTGCGGACCCGGCGATCACGTACGCCGCGGCGATACCCCAGCCGAAGTGATCGCCGATCATGATCGCCGCGATCTCGCTGACCAGCGGTGATGCGATCAGGAAGGTGAGCGTGATCGACAGCGGGATCCCGGCCGCCACGAAGCCGATGAACAGTGGGATCGAGCTGCACGAGCAGAACGGTGTGACCACGCCGAGGACGACGGCGAGGAACAACCCCACGAAGAGACCCCTGCCCTCGAGGTAGCTGCGCGCCTTGTCGAGATCGAGGCTGGCCCGGAGCATCCCGATGACGAACATCAGCCCGGTCAGCAGCAGGAAGATCTTGATTGTGTCGAAGAAGAAGAAGTGCAGCGCGCCCCCGACCTTCGACCCCAAGTCGAGCCCGGCGAGGTCGCGAAACAGCCACGTCCACAGCGGCTCGTTCAGCCGGTAGGCCGCGACCCACGCCACGAGGGCTGCGCCAAGAAGGAGTGCGAGCCTCGCCGGCGAACGGGAGGTCGCCGCGGCCCCGTTCGCCGCGCCGCCGGAGGACGCGCAGCACGCGCCGCCCTCCGAACGGGGCGCCGGCTTCGCGCAGCACGCCGGACCGCTGGCAGATGGCTCGATCACTGGAAGTCCCATCGAAGCTCCTGCTCGCTCACGTCGAGGTCCAGACGAAGTACGCCCCGCCGAGCATCACCATGACGCCCGCCACCGCCTTCACCACTGCGACCGCGCGCGCGCCGCTCCTCCATCCGAGCCAGCGATTCACGGACTGGATCGAGCTTCCCGCGACGGCGATGGCCGCGGCGTGGCCCAGGCCGTAAAGAGCGACGAGCAGCAGGCCGTATGCCGCTCCGCGCGTCCCGCTCGCGTGGAAGGCGATCCCGAGGAGCGGCGCCATGAATGCGAAGGTGCACGGGCCAAGCGCCACGCCGAAGACGAGGCCGAGGAGGAGCGCACCCGTGGCGCCCCGGCGGCCACCACGCGCGGGCGTCGAAATGAACGCGGGCAGCGGCAGGACGCCGAGGAGGTTCAGCCCGACCGCGAAGAAGACCACGGCGACGGCCCAAGTCCCGACCCGGCCAACGTCCCCGAGCATCCGGCCCGCAGCGGCGGTGACGGCGCCGACGAGCGCGATGCTCGCCAGGATTCCGGCGGCGAACGCAGACGACAGCCAGAGTGCGCGCCGACTCTCCGGGAACTCGTCGTCACCGCTCATGTAGGCGACGACCAACGGGACACTCGAGAGGTGGCACGGGCTCAGCGCGACCGATAGGATGCCCCACGAGAACGCGGCAGCGAGCGCGAGGGCGCCGTTCGAGGCGAATGCCTCACCGAAGCTGGCGAGCAGGGCCCCCACCTCAGAGCTCCAGCCCGAGGGCTCTCCACTGGGCGAGGATCTCCTCGCGCGACATGAAGCCTTCGTGGCGCGCCAGCTCCCGACCCTCCGCGGAGTAGAAGATCTGCGTCGGGATCATCCGCACGTCATACGCGCGCGCCTGGTCGGGCGCCTGCCACACGTCGATGAACGTGACCTCGAGCCGGCCCGAGTAGTCCGCGCGGAGCTGCTCCAGGATCGGCGCCATCGCCTTGCACGGGATGCACTTCCCTGCCCCGAGATCGACGAGTCTGGGGATGGCGCGCGCGGGAGCAGCGGCCGCCGTGGCGCTGCGTGTCTCCACCGCGGCCGAGGTCTTCTCACCGCAGCCGACCATTCCCACGAGCACCACCGCGAACGCCCCGAGAATGAAGCCTCTCGCGCTCATCCTCATCGTGACTCCTCCTCGTGGCGCCGTGCGCCTAACGGGCCGAACCATGCCACGGCGGGCACTGCTTGGTCAATCGGCCAAGTAGTCTTTCTGCGTTCGGGACCCGGCCGTGCGTTCGCGCGCTCGACGTGGATTTCCTGCTTGGCGATTCTGCCAATGATCCCGCGCCGCTGACACGCGCATAAGGACTGCGACGTGATGCCACACGACAACCCGCCGACAGCCTGCTCAGCGGGCTCGCGGTCCCCGGAGGCCCTGGGCTCTCCCGCTTGACGGTCCGCTGCTACTTGACGATATTGCCAAGCATGGCCCGGCCGAGCAGCGTGCGACAGGCACGAACAAAGGTGCTGAAGGCGATGGCGCACCCCAGCCGGCTCCTCATCCTGGAGACGCTCGCGGAGGGTGAGCGCTGCGTCTGCGATCTGCAGAGGCTCGTCGGCTCCGACATGTCCACCGTGTCGAAGCACCTCTCGCTCATGCGCCGCTCTGGGCTCCTCGAGGACCGCCGTCAGGGGCTGCAGGTCTTCTACCGCCTCCGGGTTCCCTGCATCATGAGCTTCTTCGCCTGCGTCGACGCGGTGCGCGACGACGGCCCCCCGGTCCAGCTCGTCGTTTCGCGCCGTCGCGCGTGAGCGGCGAGGCCCCGCCGAGCGCTGACTCGATCGCGAGGCGCTCGTCCTCCGTCGGCTTCAGCGACGGCATCTCGGCGAGCGGGCGGAAGCGGCGCGGATTCTCCAGCCATTCGCGCAACCGTGCGGGGGTCCATCGCTCCCCCTCGAGGAGGGTTCCGGGATAGAAGGGCGTGAACAGTCCCGAGAGATTCGGGCCAATCGACCCGATCCCGAGCCCTTCCCGTTCGCCGGTGAGCAGACGATGGCATCCGCCGCACCTCCTCGAGAAGGCATGCTCCTGCCGCGCTGCGCTCTCGAAGTGGACGACACCAGTTCCACCGGCTGGTCGTGTACGACGACCTCCACGTGATCGTGGAGTCGCTCGTGCGCGGGGAAGGGATCGCCTTCATCTCGACGGAGCTGATCCGGGCGCACGTGGAGGCGGGCCGTTTGCGGGAGTATCGCGTACCGGGGTTCACGCACCTGCGCAGGCGGACCCTCGTGATGGGCGGATCGACCGCCCGGGATGGCCTGATGGCCGAGTTCGTGAGGTGCGTGCTGGCGCGCGTCGGCGCCGCCGAGCCCTCGGCCGTGCGCGCCTGCAGCTAGACTCGTCCTGAGCGCGGCCCTAGCGGGCGCGTCCGCGAGTTCCCCGCCGCGCCAGGCTTGGAACGAACCGTTCCATCACAGGTCAGCCTCCCGCCTTCGGCCACCGCCACGCCGAGCTCGCGGCTCCTTTCAGCAAGCGATGGATCTTCCTTGGCGCGCTAGTCGCCGAGCTGAAGGCGCCGGCCCGGAGCATCCGGCCTGCGACGTGCACCATCTGCCTCGAGGAGGTGCAGATGGCTCGCCACACGCTGGGCGTACGTTTGATGCTGTCGTATGCGCTGCCGCTCCTCGCGGTGCTGGGGGTGGGCAGCATGGCGCTCGAGCGCCTCGGGAGGGTTCGCAGCTCGTTCCAGCAGGCGGCGCAGGAGAACTCCACGGCGATGCAGCTGGCCTCGGCTGGGCTCGTCCACGCGAATGAGACGTCCCGGCTCATCCAGGAAGCCCTCCTCGAGCCCGATCCGCTGGTCGCGCGAACCCTCCTCGAGGCGGTGCAGACCAACCGCGAGAAGGCGCACCAGGTCGACTCCTCGATTCATGCGGTCCTCCGGACGTACGGGGCCCGGGCGGCCTTCTCATCCGTCGAGTTTGCGTGCGACGAGTTCGGGCGCGACTTCGGGATCTTCAAGGAACGCCTCCTCTCGGGTCGGAGAGCCGAGGCAGCGCGGTTGGTCCGCGATGCGATCCTCCCCGATCGGCGTCGGGTCCAGGCGGCGTGGCAGGACTTCGTTTCCTGGCATCACCGCGAGATCCAGACCGCCGCAGCTCGAGCCGCGGACCAGTATGCAGCGGCTCGCCGAGACGTCCTGCTCGCGGTCGTGTTCGCCGCCGTGGCGTGTGCGGCCGCCGGGATCTTCATGACCACGAGCGTGGTCCGGCCCGTGTCCAGCGCGGTGCGCGCCGCCCAGCGAATCGCTCGAGGCGATCTCAGGGAGCAGGTTGCCGTGACGCGCGCTGACGAGATCGGAGTCCTCCAGGGGGCCATCGCGATGATGTCTGCCCGGCTCGAGGCCGTCCTGTCGGAGATCAAGCGCGGAGCGCACGAGTTCGCCACGGCGTCGGAGCAGATCCAAGAAAACGCGCGCTGGCTGCTGGAGCACACCAGCGTCCAGGCTTCCACCGCATCCGAGATGGTCGCCACGCTCCATCTGATGGGCGCCGCGAGCGCGCGAGCCCTCGACTCTGCCCGCGGGCTGCGCCCGTTGCTCTGCGATACCGGCGCAGACTCCCGCGCTCGGAACGAGCTGACCGCCGGCGATCACATCGTGTTGCGGCTGGCCTCCGAGGATCCTGTACGGCTCGCCAGCTCGCTCCTCGATACGATCGCCGATTCCGCCGGCGAGCTCTGGGACGGTGTCGCCCGCGTCAACCGCAACGTCCTCTCCGTGGACGAGATCGCACGCGACAACGCGCTGAAGGCGCAGGACCTATGGTGCACTGCGCAGACGCTCTCTCGCCGGGCTGCGACGCTTCGCCGTTCGGTCGACTTCTTCGATGTTCGCAGGAACGGTCCGGCGGATCCGGCCACGACCTCACCTTGATGAACCAACCTGTTCCCCACCTGAAACACGCTCGCCTGTCCAGCTCGCCCGGTCCGACGCCGAAGCACCGACAACGCTGATGGACAGCGGATGGGCACGCGCCTTGCTCCCGGCCGTTCGGCTTCGCAACGCGAAGCGGCGGGCGCTTCGCCCGGCAACTGCACGAGGGAGGCTTCGACGTGACAAGACACGTATCGGCCCTGGCGATCGCCGTCCTGCTGCTCGCCGGGTGCAGTGGAAACGACGGGACTCCGGGACCAGCGGGAGTCCAGGGGCCCGAAGGGCCGCAGGGGACCGGGGGCACACCGGCCGTCGACCGCGGGTCGATCCAGGGGAGCATCAAGACAGCCGCCGGCGCCGGCGTTGCCGGGGTCACTGTGGAGACCTCGCCCGCCACGGCGACGGCCACCTCCGACGACCAGGGTGCGTTCGTCCTCACCGATCTGCCGGTCGGCGCCTACACCGTCTCGGCGACCAAGTCAGGCTACGTCACCTCGACGGTGGCTGCGGTCGGAGTGGTCGGAGGAGCCAAGTCGCAGGTGACGCTGACCCTCGAGCCCTCCGCCTCGGCCCCCTCGACGATCACCGGCTGGGTTCGCAGGCCATCGGGAGGTCCGCTCGCAGGCGCCGTGGTCACCGTGCAAGGTCAGACCTCCACCGCCACGAGCGCCGCGGATGGGAGCTTCACGCTCACGAACGTTTCCCCCGGGTTCGTGTACCTGCTGGCTAAGGCGCCCGTCGGGTTTCTCGACGGCGGCGATCGCCAGTCGCACTACGTCGCCGCGGGGGCGACGCTCTCCGACGTGACCGTGACACTCTCGGGGAGGCCGGCGGACACCGCCACCTACCTAGGCGAGAAGATGTGCACGCTGTGCCACCAGGACGTGGCCGCGTCCCAGCACCTGGCCGCGCACTATCACTTCGTCACCCCCGGCACCTCGCGCATGGTCAAGATCGAGATGTGGCCCGCCGTCGGCCAGACGCTCGACCCGCACGTGCAGGCGGTCGACCCCATCGAGGGCAAGGCATTCGTGCCGGTGTACATGTGCCAGAACACACCGGGTGCCTACGCGATGAAGTTCGCCGGTACCCCCGACTGCATGGTCAACGACGGCACGCTGATCCCCGTCGCGGCGACCATCGGTGGCGAGGGTGACGGCGGCGTCGACAATCGACCGAACTTCGGCGTCTACAAGCAGCGCTACCTCACGAAGCCGAAAGACGTCCCCTACGCCGTGAACCACTGGGCCGTGCAGTACACCACCGAGGCCGACCGGGATCGCGACTTCCTGATCCTCCCCGTCTACCTCGTCCAGGACGGCAACACCAACCCGGCCTACGGCGCGGTCTCGCCCAAGTTCTACAAGATCTATCCGGACAAGTGGCTGAAGCAGGAGCGCACGACCGGGCGACTTTGCTCGTCGTGCCACAACACTGGCCTGCAGATCACGTTCACCGGCCCCGCGTCACTCCTGACCTCGTACGATTACAAGGACATCAACATCACGTGTGAGCGGTGTCACGGACCCGCCTCGGGGCACCTGGCAGGAGGCAATCCGCGCGACCAGATCATCATCCCACGGTATCTGACGTCGCACGCTGCGCAGCAGGTCTGCGCGCAGTGCCACTCGGCTCACAGCGGCTCGAGCAAGAATCCCGACGGCGCCTTCAAGATGCCGTTCCAGGCGGACAACATGGACACCCTCGGGAACGGTGTGTTCGTGCCGGGTGTCTACGAGCTGTCGGACTTCATCAAGGGGTTCCAGCAGCCGCTCCTCGACGGTGGCGGAGTCGAGACCTGGCCGGATCGCATCCACACCAAGGCCCACGACCAGGAGTACCCGATGCTGACGGCCTCGAAGCATTCGAACAACTCATACGAGCGCCTCGCCTGCTTCGACTGCCACGATCCACACAGCACCTACTACGGCCCGCCAAAGTTCGGGATGGGTGAGTACGAGCTCCGCAACCCGCGCATGAAGGACAACACGCTCTGCCTCGGCTGCCACGCGACGCACGGACCTTTCGCGTCGGTGGCGCAGTCCGACGTCGCGGCGATGCACTCGGCGAACGACGGCGTCACGCTGAGCGGCGCCAGTACCACCTTCACGGCGGATCAGGTCACCGCCGCGCGGATCACGGTGGCGATGGCGGTGGGAGAGCACATGCAGCAGCGCGCGAGCATGGGGATGGCCACGTACTCGCCGACCAACGACGCCAGCCCGGTCGGGCGATGCACGTCCTGCCACATGCCGAAGACCGGCAAGAAGAACGACATCAGCGACGTGACGCAGTGGCACCTCGGGCTCGACGCCATGGGTCAGGTCGCCATCACGGAGGGGAACGCCGCCTCGCACGTGTTCGACATCGTGTGGCCGTCGCAGAGCGGCGCGCTCAAGCTGGCGAGCGGTGGCTCGGATCTCGACATCATGCCGAACTCCTGCAGCAAGTGTCATGCAGGTGCGCGGCTGAGCGGCGACTAGTCCGGGTGACCTGGCGAGCGCCCCATGGAACCCCCGCCACGGGGCGCTCGCTCTTTCCTCTGCTTCGATCAGCCCAGACGGGCGCGCCTCATGTGCCGCCACAGTGTGGTCCTGCTCACGCCTAGGAGGGCGGCTGCCTCCGTGCGATTGAAGCGCGCCCGGGCCAGCGCGGCCTCGATGCGAGCGCGGTCGGGCGCTCCCGTGGCGGTTCCCGCAGCGAGCTGAGTCACCTCCACAGGGAGGTGCTCGGGGCGGATTTCACCCTCGCCTGCGAGCACGAGCGCGAACTGGAGTACGTTTCGCAGCTCCCGCACGTTTCCGGGCCAGTCGTGGCGCTCGAGCGCACCGAGCGCCGAGGTCGACACGCCGCCCGCGCGAAGGCCGGCTGCTGCAGCCAGGTTCTCGACGAGATGATTCGTCAGCGCGAGTATGTCCTCTCTCCGCTCCCGGAGCGGCGGGACGCGGATGGGGATCACCTTCAGGCGATAGAGCAAGTCGGCGCGAAACGTGCCCTGGCGTACCAGCTGGTCGAGGTCGGCGTTGGTCGCAGCGACGACCCGTGCCCGGAGCTGAAGCGGCCGCGTGCCTCCGACCCGCTCGAATCCTCCGTCCTCGAGGACGCGAAGGAGCTTCGACTGCAGACCGAAGGGAAGGCAGCCGATCTCGTCGAGCAGGATCGTCCCGTCTTCACAGAGCTCGAACCGCCCCGGCTTGTCCCGAAATGCCCCCGTGAACGCACCGCGCTCGTGGCCGAAGAGCTCGCTCTCGAGCAGCGTCTCCGACAGCGCCGCGCAGTTCACCGCGTGAAAAGGCCGGGCCGCACGAAGGCCCTGGTGATGCAGGGCGCGGGCGACAAGCTCCTTCCCGGTCCCGCTCTCACCGGTCACCAGCACGCTCACGCCGAGCCCAGCGAGCCGTTCGACCTGCTCGATCAGCGTCCGGATGGCAGGGCTGCTCCCCACGATTCCGTGAACGGGCGCCGCATCCGTCGCCACTCCTGCGTGCACGACGGAGGAAGCGCCTTCTCCCACCCTCAGCGCGGTCAGATCGTGCATGACCTCGAGGCCCCCGACGAGGCGACCGGCGTCGTCCAGCAGGACCTGAGCGCTCTTGAGCACGGGGATGCGTCGACCGCGGGTCGACCGAAGGACGACCTCTCGCCCGCGAATGGTAACCCCGGCAAAGAGCGGGCAGCGGTCGGGGCAGTTGATGCAGTGAAACGCTTCTCGACAGGTGCGTCCGATCAGCGCCTCGACGGGGCGCTGGGCTAGCGTCGCTGCACTCCGGTTCAGCTGCACGATCCGGTGTCGGGAGTCGACCACGAAGATCGCTCCCGCCGACTCTATCTCCAGCCATCGGGTTCTCGTGGGGACCGCTGCGGAGCCCCCGTCGAGCTTGGAGAGCGCTCTCAGACAGGCTCCGGATGACTCGTCCCAGGCTTCGCTCACGGGAGGTGACCCCCTCACTCTATGGGCGCGCCTCCGCGCACTGTGCGGCCCGATCGGCGCGTCGGCGGCATGATGACGCGCTCAAAAGGGACTTTCCATGGCGGCACGATGTCGCACGACTGAGGAGGGCGGGCGATTGGGCGAAGACATGACTGCGTGGGCTGGATCCGCACGAGCCACCGCTGCGGCATGCGGACGAGCGACCGCGAAGCTCCGCAGGCTCCTGGTATAGGATGATTCGCTCGTGAACACCGACCCTCGAGCCGAGCACGTGGCCGCCGATGAAGGGCCGCCGCCGTGCAGTTGACCGCCGCACTCGCGCGCGAGGCGCGCACGCTCCTCGCGCCGTACGCGCGTGGCCGGACCTTCGGGGCCGGCGACCTCCTTTGGAGGGAGGGCGATGAGTCGGGGACGCTCGTCGCCATCGAGTCCGGCCGGGTGAAGATCTACCGGGTGCTGCCGACCGGGAGCGCGGTCACCATCTATCTCTTCGGACCCGGAGACGTGTTCGGTTTCATGCCGTTCCTCGACGGCCGCCCGTATCCGGCCACGGCGCAGGCGCTCGACGACGTCACGGCACTGGTCGTGTCCCGGAGCGACCTCCTCCTGGCGTTCCAGCGGGATCCTCAGGTCGCGTTCGCGCTGGTGAGGCTCCTCGCGACGAGGCTGCGCGAGGCGTTCGACCGGATAGAGCGCTCATCCATCCCGGAGGTGCTGCCGCGTGTCGCGTCGGCGCTCGCCTCGCTCCTGCCGGCGGGCGTACGCCCCGGCGCCCTCGTCGTGCTGGAGCTGCCCGTGCGCGCGCGCGAGTTCGCGGGGGCCATCGGAGTCGCCCCGGAGAGCTTCTCGCGCGCCATCACCAAGCTCGTCGGAGAGCGCGTCCTGCACCGGCTCGGACCACGCCGGTACCAGGTGCTCGATCCGGCCGCACTCCGGCGCGCCGCCGGAGCCGGCGCGCACGAGCCCTGAGCAGCCCTCCCTACGGCTCGGGCGCGCCAGGCGCGTCTGGCGCCGAGGGATGCGCCACCTCGACCACGCGCCGGAGCCGGACCTTCGCACGCTCGAGCAGGTCGTAGATGAGCGGGACGTAGAGGAGCGTGAGAAAAGTGGAGACGACGAGGCCCCCGATCGCCACGATGGCGAGCGGCGAGAGCCGCTCCAGCCCGATCGCCCACTCGAGCGCGATGGGGAGCATCCCGACCGCAGTCCCGGCCGCGGTCATGAGGATGGGGCGGGTGCGGACGCGCACTGACTCGACGAGCGCGTCTTCGATGGACGCTCCGCGCGCCCGGGCCTCCTGGATAAAGTCGATGAGGAGGATGCTGTTCTTCACCACGATCCCGGCGAGCAGGATCATGCCCATGAACGACGGCATGCACTGATGCTTGCCGGTCACCAGCATCGCCCACGCCGCCCCGATGAGGCCGAGCGGAATCGCGACCATGATCGTGAGGGGGTGAAGGAACGACCGGAAGGCGGGGACGAGCGAGAAGTACAGGAGCACGAGCCCCAGCAGGAGCGCCGCCATGAGCGCCGAGAAGGACTCCGCCATGGCCTTGCGCTCGCCCTCGTCCGTGATCGTGTAGCCCGGCGGCAGCTCCAGGCCGGCCAGGGCCGCGTCCACGTTCGCGCCGAGGTGCGTCACGGCGTCGGTGCCGCGGTAGCCGAGCACGTCCACGGTCTCGACCAGGTTCTGGCGGGAGTGCAGCGTCGGGACGATCGCGCGGCTCACCTCACCGAGCGAGGACAGGGGCACGGGTCCGCTGGCGGTGAGGATGGGAAGCGTGGCCAGGTCCCCTTCGGCGGTGCGGCGCGCGGCAGGCGCCTGGAGCCAGATCGGGAACGAGTCCTGCTGCGGCACGCGGAAGAGCGTCGCCGGGCCACCCTGGACCTGCGCGCCGAGCTGGGCCGCCACCGAGCTCGGATCGGTGCCCGCGAGGCTCAGCAACTCCGGCGAGGGCGCGAAGCGCAGCTCGGCGCGGTCCAGCGTCCAGGTCCGCGCGACGGAGCGGACCCCGCCCGCGGTCAGCATGCGCCGCTCGACGTCGCGGGCGAGCCGATCGAGGACCGCCGGATCTGAGCCCGAGATGACGAGGTCCACGGTGGAGCGGATGGTGGAGAGCGGGGTGGCGCCATAGTCGAACACCGCCGGGTAGCGGAGGCCGGGGAGCTCGCTCAACCTGCGGCGGACCTCGTCCTCGACCTGCCACAGGGTCCGGCCGCGATGGAAGCGGTCGACCAGGTGGACCGTGACGAACGCTTGCTGCGCGTTGCGTCCTGAGCCGAAGGAGAGGACACCGGGCTCGGATCCGAGCGTGGCGGACGAGCGGACGACGCCCCCCTGGTCCCACACGATCTTCTCGACCTTCCCCAGCAGCGCCTCCGCACTGGAGAGGGAAGCGTTCGGGTACGCCTCGAACGTCACCCGGAAGATCCCGGTGTCCATGGGCGGCATCAGATCCCGGCCGACCAGCGGCATGAGGACGCGCCCAGTGAGGACGAGCATCATCACCGCCGGGAGCAGGAACGGCAGGGGGTGTCGGAGCGCGAGCCGGACCGCGCGCGCAAAGAACTCCTGCACCGGTCCGAGCACCCGCCGCGAGACGAACCGGTCGAGGCCCTTCTCCCAGCGCCAGCGTTCCATCCGGCCACCCAGGCGCAGGATCACGGGCGCTAGGATTGGGAGGACCGTGACCGAGACCACGTAGGACGCGAGGAGCGCGATGGAGAGAGTGAGGCTCAGCGGCCGGAGCACCGTCTGGACGAAGCCGCCGATGAAGATGATCGGCATCAGGACCACCACCGTGGCGTAGGTCCCGGAGAGGATCGCGAGCATCACCTCCTCGGTCCCGCCCACCACCGCCTCGCCGAGGTCCTTCCCGAGCTGCTTGTGGTGGCGCTCGATGTTCTCCAGCACCACGATGGCGTCGTCGAGGAGCATGCCGACCCCGAGGATCACGCCCGTCAGCGTCACCATGTTGAGCTCGAAGCCGAAGAGCCACATGAACGCGAAGGTGACGAGGTACGTGAACGGGATCGAGATCGCGGCCAGCAGCATCCCGCGCACGTCGGCGAGGAACAGGAATATGACCAGCGCCGTCATGAGGATGGCGTCGCGCAGGGCGTCCGCCATGTTCGAGACGCTCTTCTGGATCAGCTCGCCCTGCGTGTCGGCGACCTCGAAGGCCAGGCCGGGATAGTCGCGCTCGAGGTGGGGGAGCGCCTTCATGACCGACTGGATGGTGGGGAGCGCGTGACCCGACAGCGGCCGCTGCACGTTGATGCCGATGGCCGGCTTCCCGTTCCCGTGGAACGCGGAGAGCCGCTCCTGGACGCCCGGCGCGGCCGTCGCCACGTCGCGCAGGTAGATGGGGGCCCCTGGTCCCGCGCTCACCACCGCCGCGGCGACGTCCTCCACCGTCCTGAATTCCCCGGCCGTCTTGAGGAGCAGGTGCGTCGCATCGGTGACGACGAGGCCCTCCGGGATGTTCCGGTTCAGCCCCGCCAGAGCGGTGGCGACCTGCCCGGGCGAGAGCCGGAACGCCTGCAGCCGGTCGGGATCGAGCGAGACGCGCACCACGCTCTGGTATCCCCCGAACACCTCCACGTTTCCGATCTCGGGGAGGCGGAGGAGCCGCTCCTTGATCGGGTTCTCCGCGAGCCGCCGCACCATGGCGAGGTCGAGGTGCGCGCCTTCCTTGGACCGTATCGACAGGGTGAGGACCGCCGGCGTCGCGGAGGAGACCTTGAAGACCTGGAACGGCCGGAGATCAGGCGGCAGCAGCGGGCGGATCTTGTCGAGCGCGCTCCGCACGTCCGTCGCGGCCGAGTCGAGCCCCTTCTCGTACTCGAACTCCGCGTTCACGACCGAGACCTCGTCGTTCGAGGTGGAGGTCACGCGGCGGACGAGGTCGATGGTCTTGACCTCCTTCTCGATCACGCGGCTCACCTCCGCCGAGACGTCGTCGGCGGAGGCCCCCCGCCAGACCGTGACGACCGCGATCTGCGGCCGCTCGCTGTCCGGGAAGAGGTTCACCGGCATCCGGAAGTAGCCGACCACCCCCACCACCGAGAGGAGCAGCACCAGCGAGAGGAGCAGGTGCGGCCGCTTCACGTACCGCGCGACGTAGCTCACGGTCGAACCTCCCGGGCCTCACGAACGAGCGGCGCCGCGGTCGCGCGGAGGGGCGTGCCCGCGGTCAGCGCCATGAGCTCGCTCGGGAGGGCGGTCACCACGAGGTCCCCGGGGCTCAGGGGTCCGTTGACCACCACCTCGTTCGTGCCGCGCGCGACCACCGAGGCCGGGACCGGCTCGGCGCGTCCGTCCCTGGCGCGCACCACCATCGTCTCGTCCATTCCCTCGAGGAGCGCGAGTGAAGGGACGACCAGCCCGTGCACCGGTCGCACGTCGTAGCTCGCGGCGACGATCGAGCCGGGTCGCAGCCCGAAAGGCGCCTCGGGCAGCACGGTCTCAACGGCGCCGAGGCGGGCGGCGTCGAGCGCTGGGTACACCCGGGTCACGCGCGCGGCGACGCTTTGACCGCCGGAGACGAAGGTCGCCGCCGCGCCCGGTGCAATGCCGGCGAGCGACGACTGGGAGAGCTTCGACAGCAGCCGCGCCTTACCCGAGGCCTGCAGGGTGAAGAGGGGCTTCCCGGGGGTCGCCAGGTCGCCGGGCTCCACCGCCCTCCCGGTGATCACCCCGGCATAGGGCGCGACCACGTCCGCGTAACCCCGCGCGGTCCGAGCGGTCTCGAGCGCGCGCCGGGCGCCGATCTCGGCGGCGCGAGCGCCCTCGAGCTGCGCCCTGCTCGTGTCCAGCGCCTGACGCGAGATGGCCTTCCCGGCGAACAGCGCCTCGTCGCGGCGGTTGACGGCCTGCTGATGGGCGAGCTCCTCGGTGGCGGCCGCCAGCCGCGCCCGGGCGGCCGCCGCGGCGTCCTCCAGCGTGCGAGGATCGATGCGGGCGAGGACGTCTCCCCTGGCGACCCGGTCCCCTTCGCGCCGGAGGACCGCGACGAGCGTCCCTCCGACCTGCGCTGCGACGGTCGTGGCGGTGTCCGCCTGGACCAGCGCGACCGTGCGAACTCCCTCCGTGACGGCGCCCTCCCGGACGGCGACGAGGCGCACCGGCACCGGCGCCGCGCCAGGAGATGCGAGGGAGGCGAGCTCGCGCTTGCGGTGCACCACCACCCCCAACCCGGCAGCCACGACGGCCACCACGACCACGGCGACGACGATCTTCCTCACGGCGTTCCTCCGATGCCCGTCACCAGGGCCAGGTAGTCGTAGGCGCTCTGGAGGCCGTAGAGTCCCTGCCAGTAGCCGGTCTCACCCTCCAGCGCCTGGGCGCGCGCCGCGAGGTAGTCCTCCACCTTTCCCCTGCCCGACTCGAGCTTGAGCTTCTCCACGCGGGCGACCTCCGCTCCGAGCGCTCGCTGCGCCTTGCCGGCGTCGAACCCGGCCCGCGCGGCGTCAAGGCGTCCGAGCGCGTCCACCACCTGGCCGCGCACCTCCAGCTCTTTCGCCCGCGCGCGCTCCGCCGCCTGCGCCGCGACGGCGTCGGCCTCTCGGGCCGCGAAGACGCGCCCGACATCGGACAGGATGGGTATCCGGAGCTGCAGCGTGACCTCGTACGTCTCCGGGACCCGCCCGACGTCCCGCCCGCGGTTCCACAGGTAGCTCCCGGCGAGCGCGAGCTGGGGCCAGAAGCCGGCACGTACCGCCCCCGCTCGCTCCTCCTGCGCCTCGGCCGCCGCTCGCGCGCCGGCGAGGTCGCGACGGCCCGTCTGCGCGGCGTCGCTGAGGTCGGCCAAGGACCGCTGGGGGAGCGCGGCCGGCTCGTCCGGGATGTCCTCGAGCTCGTAGGTCACGGCACCGTCCTCGCCCATGATCGCGGCGAGGAGGGCCTGAGAGCTCTGGAGCTGCGCCGTGAGCGCGGCGCGGCGGGCTCGCGCGCTGGCGAGCGCAAAGCTCACCTTGGCCGCATCGGCCGCCGACCACGCCTCGGTCTCCACCTGGAGACGCGCGGACACATCGTCCTGCGTGAGCGCCTGCTCGTAGGCGAGCGATACGTCGAGCGCGTGCCGCGTGGCGAGGACGTTCCGGTAGGCCGCGCGAACGTTGTACCGAACCTCGTCGAGCGCATGCGATGCCTGCGCGTCCGCGGCGCGCTCGGCGAGCCGCGCTGCCCGGTCCCCCCGGACCAGCGCGCCGCCCGCGAAGAGCGGGATCTGCCACGCCGCGCCGAAGTGGAGCTGGTCCCGGTCGAACGGCATCGCGGCCATGGTCGCGGGGGTGATCGGGCCGGTGATAGGACGCACCAGCCGCGCACCCTCGAAGCGGTTGCCGGATGCGACCAGATCCCCCTCCCCCAGGTGGCGGGCGTACGCCTGCATCGAGCGCTCATGCGCGGCCAGCGCCTCCAGCCGGGCGACGCGCGCCGCCGGGCTCGCCGCGAGCGCGCGGACTTCCGCTTCCGGGAGCGTGAGATGCCTCGCTCGCGCGGCGGTCGGTACCGACGCGAGCGACAGCCAGCAAGCGAACGCAGCCAGCTGCGCTGCGCGCCGTGGTGAGCGATCATTCGTACCAGCGCGGCGTCTGCGCATTTCGGCGATCTCCCGTCGGTCCAGCGGGCACCCCGCGCCAGATGCAGAGCGTCCCACCCCTTCCGAGCCGCCAGCGATGGTGTGGTTCCGCCGATTCCGTCATGCGTTGAGCGCAGTCAAACGAATGCACTTTCTTCGTGGAACGCCCCACCCACGCCGTCCTCATTTGCGCGACATCTTCGTCTAATCGAACGCGGGTGCGGCGAAGGCGCGCCGCGATTCTGGAGGGAGCGATGACCGAGGCTCGCGACGAGAGCGTGCTTCGAGCGTTCGTGAAGCGTCACCACGTCCACTACTCGGTCGAGCAAGAGTGGGTGATCACGGGCAACGGTCGGTGGCCCGTCGGCTTCAACGTCCGCCTGTTCGCGGGGCATGACAAACGTGCCCGAGCACTCCCCGGCGGCCCGAAGTCCCGCGCCCTGGCGGCATCTCTCCAATCGCTTGCGGAGACACTCTTGCCGGAGTGCCGGAGCATCGGCCGGATCGAGGTCGAGCCGTTCAGGCCCGCGCTGTACGAGTCGAGCGAGGTGCCGGGTACGGACGAGGTGGCGCTCACGATTCGACTGCTGCGTGACTTCGAGCCGCAAGCGCACCCCGCTGGCGCACCCGAGGCGTACTGCCTCACCGAGATACGGAGGCGATTGAAGCGCCTGTCTCTGCCCGAGCGCTGAGGGTCCGCACACGGCGCAAGGACGCGCTTGGTGCACCGGCTAAGAAGCCCACTTCACACCGATGCCGACATTCAAGCGTTCCTGGTGGAGCTCCGGGCGTGTGTGCGCGAGAACGGCCTCGTCCTCGTGAACGAGACGAAGCTCTGAAGGACGAGTCGGCGAGGCGGGGACCGCATATATCCCGCCACGTGGCGCCGCCGAACCCGAAAACGCGGCGCGTTGCCTGCACGCAACGCCTGCTCCCCAAGCTGAGCCTATGTTCATCGTCGGTTGATGACCCGGATGACACGTCCGATCGCAACACGGCCACGGATGAACCGCAGGAGCCGACCCCTCGGGCCGGCGCCGAGATCATACCGTGCGTACGGCGGCCTTTGCGCCGCAGCGCCCGGGTCGCTACCATCATGAGCGTCATGCGGGTGCTCCTCGTCTTCATGCTCGTGAACGGGCTCGTGCCCGGCCTGGCCGAAATGGGCGAGGCCGTCGTGCAATACGCGCGGACGGGCCACGTGCCGCACAGTGCGGCCGACCACGGCGATCTCGGCGACCCGAGGTCCGAGCACGGCTGCGGCACGACGCACCATCACTGCACCTGCTGCGCGACCCAGGCGGTCATTCCGCCGGGCGAGGTCGTCGTCGCCTCGCTCGACAGCGCCGCCTCGAGGGTGTTCAACCCCGGCGAGCTGATGATCGCCGCGCGGGAGCCGGCTCGCCCTTTCCGCCCCCCGATCTCCTGAAGCGGTGACGTCTCGTTCGCGCGAGCGCCGGGCACGCCCGGACCTCGCGCGTTCCTCGGACCGGCGGCGCCCTTCGCGCCGGCGGGTCGCACGTCTCGCGTCAGGAGGCAGGACTTGTCGGCACATCGACGATGGACGTGCGCGCTCGTGCTCGCGTACGGGGCGCCCGCGCTCGCGCAGGTACCCACATCCCAGGCATCGCCGCTCCGCTGGGCCGACGTGGCCGCGACGATCGAGCGGGACCCCCGGGTCACAGCGTCGCGCTCCCGGGTCCGCTCGGCCGAGGGAAGCATCACCGCCGCACGGACGCCTCCGAACCCGGAGGTCGAGGCCACGATAGGCCGGGGCATTGCGCGCGAAGGTCCTGCCCGCCGGGACGAGTGGGGACTCGCGATCTCGCTCCCGCTCGACTGGCTCGCGCGACGCGGGCCCGAGATCGAGGCGGCTCGCGCGACGGTGGACGAGGTGACCATGGAGAGCGCGGCGCTCCGCGCAGAGGTCTCCGCTGAGTTGTGGCGGCTCTTCGTCAGCGCAGCATACGCTCAGGCCGAAGTCGAGACCCTCGAGGCGACGGAGCAGCAGGTCGATGCGCTGACGCGGCTCGTCCGGCGCAGGGTAGCGGTGGGCGAGGGGCGCCCGGTCGAGGTCCCGCGGGTGGAGCTCGAGCTCGAGCGTGTGCGGAACGATGTCGCGTCCGCCCGCGGGAGCCGCGACGCCGCGGTCGCGCAGCTCGGTGCCTGGCTCGGTGCGACCATCAGCCGCGTCGAGGTTCCGCCCACGCCGCCCCAGGTCGAGGACGCCGCCGCGGCAGGCGACCTCGCCTGGCACCCGCGCGTGCGAGCGGCCCTCGCGCGCGCCACGGCGGCCAGGGCTGAGGCCTCGACCGCGCGGCGGTCGAGGATCCCGGCCGTGACCCTTGGTGGCTTCTACTCGAGCGAGCTGGACCGGGAGGCGATCGGTGGCCGACTCGCGGTCGAGCTGCCGCTGTGGGACTGGAAGTCAGGCCGCGTCCGCCGCGCCGAGGCAGCCGCGGACGAGGCGGCGAGCCGGGCGGACGCGGAGCGCCGAGCCGTCACGGCGGCGATAGCAGACGCGGTCTCGGCCTGCGCACGAACGCGCGCCATCGCGGACCGCCAGAGAGCCGACATCCTTCCTCGCGCCGAGGATTCGGCCCGCACCCTGGAGCGCACGTTCCAGCTCGGCGAGGCGGGGATCCTCGACGTCATCGACGCGCGACGGGTGTTGCTCGCGGCCCGCCGCGACGTCCTCACGAGCGCCCGCGAACGAGACATCGAGTGTGGCGCTCTCTTCCTGCTGTCCGGTCGGGAGCTGCCATGATCCGCTGCAAGCTTAGGGGCGTCCTGCTCGCCGTCGCGCTCCTCGCGGTCGCGTGCCGAGGAAGCGGAAAAGCGGAAGTCGCGGGCGAGCTGATCGCCGACCCGCACGGCGGCGACTCCGGCCGCAGGCAGCCCGGCGCCCCGAACGCCGCGTCGGCGCCCGCCGCTCGCGAGGAGACGGACCCTAGCCGGCGCGGCGATGAGAAGATCTCGGACCTCGACCGTTCCGTCGAAGACCTCTTCGCGGCGATGTGCGAGCACGGAAAGAAGACTCACGAGTGCGACGAGTGCCGCTACGAGGTCGGCGTCGTTCGCGTTCCCGAGAAGCTCGTCCAGGGCGGCCTCGTGAAGAAGGCGAGCATCTCGAGGCGCCGCGTCGAGGCGCCGATCGTGCTAACGGGCGAGGTCCGGTTCGACGAGCGGCACGTCACCCACGTCTCGCCGCGCGTCGAGGGTATCGTCCGGAAGGTCCACGCGACCCTAGGAGAACGGGTCCGGCCCAGCCAGCCCATCGTCGAGCTCGAGAGCGTGCAACTCGGCGAGGTGGAGAGCGACTACCTCGCCGCGCAGGCGGCGCTCCGGCTCGCGCGCTCCAGCTTCCAGCGGCAGGAGCAGCTCCGGAAGGAGCAGATCTCCTCCGAGAAGGAATACCTGTCCGCGCGCCATGATCTCGAGGCCGCGCAGATCCGCGCTCGCTCG
The DNA here is from genome assembly GCF_000964525.1 of Anaeromyxobacter sp. PSR-1. Taxonomy (GTDB): domain Bacteria; phylum Myxococcota; class Myxococcia; order Myxococcales; family Anaeromyxobacteraceae; genus Anaeromyxobacter. The sequence goes on along the minus strand of NZ_BAZG01000005.1, from coordinate 43,589 downwards.
GCGCAGGAGAAGCTCACGCGGCTCGGCGTGGGCGCCGGAGAGGTCGAGCGGCTGGGGACGGCGGGCCGGAGCGCGGGTGAAGGCGCTCTCGTCGTCCGTGCGCCCGCGGACGGGATCATCCTCGAGATGCGCGCGGTGCCGGGCGAGCTCATGAAGCCCGACGAGAGCATCGTGACGGTGGGCGACGTCTCGTCGATGTGGGTGTGGGCGGATCTCCACGAGGAGCAGCTCGGGCGGGTCCTCGACGCGCAGCGGGGTGGAAAGCTCCGCGCCGAGATCGCCGTGAAGGCCTTCCAGGACGGCTCGTTCCCGGGCGCCGTCGACTTCGTCGGGCCGGCGATGGACGAGCGGACCCGGACGGTGAAGGTGCGGGTGGCCGCTCCGAACACCGACGCGAAGCTCCGCGCCGGGATGTTCGCGACCGTCCGGATCTTCCTGCCCGGGCAGGAGGAGGCGCTCGCCGTTCCGAGGGCGGCAGTGCTCTCGGACGAGGGGCGGTCCTTCGTCTTCGTACACCACCACGGCGACTACTGGGTTCGGCGCCCGATCGAACCGGGCCGGAGGTGGCTAGACTGGGTCGAGGTGAAGCACGGCCTCTCGGGCGCCGAGACGCTCGCGGCCGAGGGAGCCTTCCTGCTGAAGTCTGACGTCCTGCGCTCGAAGATGGGCGCCGGTTGCGCAGATTAGGGGCGGCGATGCGCTTCATCGAGTGGCTCCTCAAGAACCGGCTCCTGGTCCTCGCGCTCACCGCGTTGCTTTCCGTTGCGGGCTGGGTCGCGTGGAAGCGCTTGCCCATCGACGCCTTTCCCGACGTGACGAACACGCAGGTGATGATCCTCACGAAGGCGCCTGGCCTCGCGGCGGTCGACGTCGAGCAGCGGGTCAGCTTCCCCATCGAGCAGGCGCTGCGCGGTTTGCCGCGCGTCCTGAGAGTGCGGTCGCTCTCCAAGGCCGAGCTGTCCCAGGTGGTGGTCGTGTTCGAGGACGGCGCGGAGACCTACTGGACGCGGCAGGTGGTCTTCGAGCGGCTGGCTGGCGCCCGCGAGCACCTGCCGCCGGGCGTCCAGCCGGAGCTCGGGCCGATCTCGACCGGGCTCGGCGAGATCTTCCAGTACACGCTCGAGGGAGATGGGCTCTCCCCGATGGACCTGCGAACGATCCAGGACTGGGTCCTCGCCCCGCAGCTTCGCCCCGTCCCCGGGGTGAACGAGGTGAACAGCTTCGGCGGCGAGGTGAAGCAGTACCAGGTCCTCGTCCATCCGGACCGGCTCGTGAAGTACCGGCTCACCATCCGAGACGTCTCCGAGGCGATCGAGCGGTCGAACGGGAACGCCGGCGGCGGTGTGATCGCCGTGGGCTGGGAGCAGACGTACCTCCGCGGCGTCGGTCTCCTCCGCGACGTCCCCGACATCGAGCGGATCGTGCTCCGCGCCTTCGACGGCTCGCCGGTGTACCTCCGCGACGTGGCGGACGTGGTGATCGGCGCGGAGCCGCGCCAGGGCGCCGTGACTCGCGACGGGAACGGCGAGGCCGTGACGGGCATGGTGATCATGCTGAAGGGCGCGAACGCCAAGGACGTCGTCTCCGGTGTGAAGGAAGCGATCGAGCGCGCCCGGGGGACGTTGCCCCAGGGGGCGAGGATCAGCGTCTTCTACGACCGCACCTCGCTCATCGAGGCCTGTATCAAGACCGTCGTCGACGCGCTGCTCGAGGGCGGGATCTTCGTCGTCCTCGTGCTGTTCCTGTTCGTGGCGGAGCTACGCACGGCTGTGGTCGTTCTCTTCGCGCTGCCCTTCACGTTCCTCGTGACCTTCATCGTGATGGGCTGGGCGGGGCTCACCTCGAACCTCATGTCCCTCGGCGGCCTCGCGTTCTCCGTCGGGATGGTCGTCGACGCCTCGATCGTCGTGGTCGAGAACGTGCGGCGGCACCTCGCGGAGGACCGCGAGCGCGATCTCCGCGACGTCATCGCGATGGCAGTGAGGGAGGTCGCGCGCCCGGTGGCGTTCTCGGTGCTCGTGATCGCGGTGATCCTCGTGCCGCTGTACGCGCTGCAGGGCGTCGAGGGGAAGATGTTCGCACCGCTCGCGACGACGATGCTCATCGCGCTGCTCGTCTCGCTCGCCGTGGCGCTCACCGTGGTGCCCGTCCTGTCCGCGTCGCTGCTGAAGCACGGGCCGGAGAAGGAGTTTCGGCTCGTGCGCCGCCTCCACGAGGGCTACCTCTGGCTCCTCCGCCGGGCGGTCGCGCATCCGCACCGAACCATGGCCATAAGCACGGTGGTGCTCGCGGCGTCGGCGGCCCTCGTTCCGCTGATCGGAACCGAGTTCATGCCGCCGCTCGACGAGGGCTCTATCGCCATCAATGTGGTTCGGCTGCCGAACGCGTCTCTCGCCGGGTCGGTGAACGTCGCGAGCTACATGGAGAAACGGCTCCGGGAGTTCCCGGAGGTGGATACGGTCGTGTCGAAGACCGGCCGCGCCGAGATCTCCGAGGATCCGATGGGGCCGGAGCAGACGGACGTGTTCGTCATGCTGAAGCCGCGCCGCGCGTGGAAGGGCGGGCGCGACAAGGCCGAGCTCGTCGAGGCGATGCGTAAGGAGCTCGCCGATGTCCCCGGTCTTCGGCTCTCGTTCTCGCAGCCGATCGCGCTGCGCGTGAACGAGCTCATCTCGGGCGTGAAGAGCGACCTCGCCGTGAAGGTCTTCGGACCCGACCTCGAGGTCCTGAAGGGGTTCGCCGATCGTATCGGCGCTGCGGTCGGCGGGGTCCGAGGCGCGGGCGACGTGAAGGTGGAGCAGGTGTCGGGGATGCCGCAGGTCGACCTTGAGATCGATCGCGAGGCGGCCGCCCGGTACGGCATTCGCGTCGGCGACGTGAACGACACGATCGAGACCGCGATCGGCGGACGGCAGGCGAGCACGCTCGTCGAGGGCCAGCGTCGGTTCGCGGTCACGGTTCGCTTTCCGCAGGAGAGCCGTAAAGACATCGACGAGATCGTGCGGCTGCTCGTGCCTGGCCCCGAAGGCGGCCGCGTTCCGCTCGCCCAGCTCGCCAAGGTGAATCTCGTCGAAGCCCCCGCCCAGGTGAGCCGGGAGAACGGGATGCGGCGCGTCGTCGTCGAGGCGAACGTCCGCGGGCGCGACCTCGGCGGCTTCGTCCAGGACGTACGCACGAGGATTCAGGGGATCGAGAAGGAGCTGCCCCCGGGGTACTTCCTCCGGCTCGGCGGTCAGTTCGAGAACCAGGAGCGGGCGATGAAGCGCCTCGCAATCATCGTACCGGTGGCGCTCGCGCTCGTGTTCCTGCTCCTCTACCTCGCGCTCGGGTCCGTTCCATACGCCGCGCTCGTCCTTCTGAACCTTCCGTTCGCGCTCGTCGGCGGAGTCGTCGCCGTCGTGGTCTTCGGGATGCCGCTCTCGGTCTCCGCCGCCGTGGCATTCATCGTGCTGCTCGGGATTGCGGTCCAGAACGGGGTCGTCCTGGTGGCATTCTTCAAGCAGCTTCGCGAGCGAGGGGTCTCCGTGACCGACACCGTGGAGCAGGGGTGCAACCTGCGCTTCCGCCCCCTCCTGATGACGGCGCTCACGAGCTTCATCGGCCACCTGCCGATGCTCTACGCCACCGGCTCTGGTGCCGACATCCAGAAGCCTCTTGCCGTCGTCGTCATGGGCGGCCTCGTCACGTCGACGCTGCTCACGCTGCTCGTGCTGCCCACGCTCTACGCGTTGTTCGCGGGACGCCAGGGGCGTGTGGCCGCTCCACCCTGACGGCTGCGGGGTGTCGACCACCAACTCGCGGATGATCTCGGAGGCCCGTCGCGAAACGTCCGGCGTTGCCTGCAGGCAACGCCCCCTCCCCGCCGTGAACCTATGCTCCCGATCGATCGCGGTCCGTCGGCCGCGGCGACAGGGAGATGGTCATGATCGAAGCCAGGGAGTTCCTGAAGGCTGGCCAGCTGCTGCACGGTCACAAGTGCCCCGCGATGCCCATGGGGCTCCGCGCCGGCGCGGCGGCCATGAACGCGCTCGCCGTTCCGCGCGCCAAGGACAAGGACCTCTTTGCGATCCTCGAGCTCGGCGACGATCACTGCTCGCACTGCTTCGCGGACGGCGTCCAGATGATCACGGGCTGCACCTTCGGGAAGGGCAACATCCGCAAGGTCCACCACGGCAAGTTCGGCCTCACGCTCGTGGACCGCGGCACCGGCCGCGCCGTGCGCGTGGTGCCGCTCGCGCGCGCGCAGGCCCAGATGAAGCAGACCAAGTTCTTCCAGGAGTACCGATCGAAGGGCACCCCGGCCTCGCAGGTCCCGGACGAGGTGGTCGACCCTCTGATCCAGCAGGTGATGAGCGCGCCGCAGGACCAGATTCTCGTCGTCGGCGCGGAGTTCAAGACCGAGGTCGACAAGACTGGCGAGACCTTCGCCACCCGCCCCTGCCAGGCGTGCGGCGAGATGGTCGTGGACCGCTACATGCGCGTCCTCGGCGACAAGCTCGTCTGCATCCCTTGCCAGGAAGCGTCCCAACTGAGCGGGAAGACCGCATGAGCGGTCGCGACGAGCACGACCACGAGGCGGCTGGCTCCCGCGCCCTGGCCATCGCCCTGCTGATCAACGTCGGCGTCACTGCCCTGGAAGGGGTCGCGGGCGTCCTCACCGGCAGCCTCGCGCTGCTCGCCGACTCGCTGCACAACCTGTCGGATGTCGCGAGCCTCGCGCTGGCGTGGGTTGGCGCGCGCCTGTCAGCGCGCGCGCCGACGCCGTCTCGCACCTTCGGGTTTCTGCGCGCGGAGCCGCTGGTGGCGTTTGTGAACGCGCTCGCGCTCGTGCCGCTCTCCGGCTTGCTCGTCTACGCGGGCGTGCAGCGCGTCGGGGCGGCCGCCGCCGCCGGGCCCACCGTGATGGCGCTCGGCGCCTTCGCGCTCCTCGCCAACGCGGCGTCGGCGCTCGTCCTCGCGCCGCACGGCCGCTCCGATCTCGGAACCCGCAGCGCACTCCTTCACCTCATCGCGGACGCCGGCGCCTCGGGCGCGGTGATCATCGGCGGCGCCCTGATGTGGCTCGGGGTCCCGGGTGTGGATGCGATCCTCTCGATCGGCATCGGTCTCCTCACCGCGAAGGCAGCCCTCGGCGTCCTCCGCGAGGCCGCGCACGTGCTGGCGGAAGGCGCGCCCGAGGGCGTGACCGCCGAGGCCGTCGCGGCGGAGCTCTGCGCCGTCGAGGGCGTGGTGGACGTCCACCACGTGCACGTCTGGAGCATCTCGAGCCACCTTCGTGCGGCAACCGCCCACGTGGTCGTCTCCGACGTGACGAATGCCTCCACGCGCCCGCTCCTGTCGTTGCTCCAGGACCGCCTGCAGGAGTCGTTCGCGGTCGCACACGCGACCTTCCAGCTCGAGACGGTGCCCTGCCGCGAAACGGGCGTTCTCGCGGATCCGCGGCACGTCGGCGGGTTCAACCCGTGATCCTGCTCCTCGCCGGAGGGGTGACCTTCACCTTCACGGTCGTGTTGACGATCGCGGGGGTGGGCGCCGCGTTCATCCTCATCCCGGTGTTCATCGCGCTCGGCATCGAGGTGCACGCCGCGATGGCCACCGCGCTGCTGCTGAACGCCGTCGCGCTCGCGGTCGCCTCGGTCCGGAACGCTCGCAGGGGTTTCATCGATTACCGCACCGGCCTGCCCATTCTGCTCGTCGCGGCGGTGCTGTCGCCGCTGGGCGCCTGGGCGAGCCAGGGACTCGACCGGCGCACGCTCCTCTCGCTGTTCGTCCTCTTCCTTCTCTTCGCCGCCGTGATGATGCTCCGCCCTCTCACGCGGAGCCGGGCCGACCGGCCCTCCACTGGAAGGGGCGCGCTGTTTGGCTCCGCGGTCGGCGCCGCCGCGGGGTTCGTCGGTGGCCTCCTCGGCGTGGGCGGCGGCAACATCATCGCCCCGGTGCTCGTCACCGCAGGCGTGGAGCCGCGCCGCGCGTCGGCGACGACTTCCTTCGCGGTGGTCTTCTCGTCTCTGGCCGGTTTCCTGGCCCATGCCTCGCTCTCTGCGATGGACCCAGCCATCGTCGGGGCCACCGCGGCTTGCTCGGTCGCCGGCGCGCTCCTCGGCTCCTACCTCATGACGGATCGCTTGAGGGGGCCGCAGGTGAGGACGGTGCTCGGAGCCGTCCTTCTGGTGGTGGCGGTGAAGATCGGCTGGGGGCTACTCCCGTGACCGGCGAGCATTCACGTAGCTGGAGGAGCGGTCTATGTGGATCGTCCGACTCGCGCTGAGCAGACCGCACACGTTCGTCGTCGGGGCCCTGCTGCTGCTGCTCTCCGCGCCGCTCGTCCTCCTGCGCATGCCGACGGACATCTTCCCGTCCATCGACATACCGGTGGTGAGCGTCATCTGGCTCTACAACGGCCTGAGCGCGCAGGAGATCGAGCAGCGGATCGTCTACAACCACGAGCGGATGATCAGCTCGACGGTGGACGGGGTGGAGCACACGGAGTCCACCTCGTACAACGGCGCCGGCGTCATCAAGGTGTTCTTGCACGCCGGCGGATCCGTGGACGCCGGCGTCGCCCAGGTCACCGCCAGCGCGCAGGCCATCCTCCGCCGCCTACCGCCCGGCCAGACCCCGCCGATCATCATCCGGTACAACGCCTCGACCGTCCCGATCCTCCAGTACAGCCTCTCGAGCCGGAAGCTCTCCGAGCAGGAGCTCCAGGACCTGGCCTTCAACCAGGTCAGGGTAGGCCTGGCGAACGTCAAGGGCGCCTCCGTCCCCTATCCGTACGGCGGGAAGACCCGCCTCGTCTCGGTCGACCTGGACCTCGCCGCGCTCGAGGCCCGGCGCTTCACGCCGCTCGACGTCGTCAATGCCATCAACGCCCAGAGCTTCATCCTGCCGAGCGGCACGGCCAAGATCGGGCCGACCGAGTACGACGTCGCCTTCAACAGCAGCCCGGAGGTCCTGGACGCGCTGAACGACCTCCCCGTCCGCGCTGTCGAAGGGGCCGTGATCCGGGTGCGAGATCTGGCGCACGTCCACGACGGCGCCGAGCCACAGCAGAACGTGGTGAGGCTCGACGGCGTGCGCGGGGTGCTCCTCACCATCCTGAAGAGCGGCGCCGCGTCCACGCTGGACGTGGTCCGGGGCGTCAAGGCGACCATGCCCCGCATCCTGGCCGGGCTACCCCCGGAGCTGGACGTGCGGGAGTTCGCGGACCAGTCCCTGTTCGTCCGGGCGGCCGTGAACGGCCTCGTGCGCGAGGGCGTCGTCGCAGCGCTCCTGACGGCCGCCATGATCCTCCTCTTCCTCGGCTCGTGGCGCAGCACCTTCATCATCGCGCTCTCGATCCCGCTCTCGGTGCTGAGCTCGATCGTCGCCCTGAATGCGCTCGGGGAGACGATCAACCTGATGACGCTCGGCGGGCTCGCCCTGGCCGTGGGCATCCTCGTCGACGACGCCACAGTCACCATCGAGAACGTGCACCGCCACCTGGCGATGGGGAAGTCGGTGGAGACGGCCATCCTGGACGGCGCCCAGGAGATCGCGCTGCCGGCGTTCGTCGGCAGCCTGTCGATCGCCATCGTCTTCGTCCCCATGTTCCTCCTCACCGGAACCGCGCGATACCTCTTCGTTCCGCTCGGTGAGGCGGTGGTCTTCGCGGTGCTGGCCAGCTACGTGCTCTCCCGCACGCTCGTGCCGACCCTCGTCATGTGGCTCTACCGGGGTTCGGCGCATGGCGGGCGCGGAGTCGAGCCGGCGCCGGTCCGCGCGTGGCTCCGACCCCTCGTGCGGATCCACGCCGCGTTCGAGATCGGCTTCGAACGCCTTCGCGCGTTCCATGCTGCGTCCCTGGGCGCCGTGCTGCGACACCGTCGCGCGGCGCTCGTGGGATTCGGAGCGTTCTGCGCCGCGACGGCCCTCATCCTTCCCCTGCTCGGCCGGGACTTCTTTCCGACGGTCGACAGCGGCCAGCTTCGACTTCATTTACGGGCGCCCAGCGGGACCCGGATCGAGGAGACGGCCCGCCTGACGGATGAGGTCGAGCGGGCCATTCGCGCGGAGATCCCTGCCGCGGAGGTAGCGGGCATCCTCGACAACATCGGGATCCCGTCGGGCGGCATCCCGCTCACGTACATCGACAGCGGACTGGTCGGGACCGCCGACGCCGACATCCTGGTCTCGCTGCGGACCGGGCATGCGCCCACGGACCGCTACGCAAGGCGGCTCCGGGCGCGGCTGTCGGCCGAATTCCCGGGCACGACCTTCTACTTCCTCCCCGCCGACATCGTGAGCCAGACCCTCAACTTCGGCCTGCCCGCACCGTTCGATATCCAGATCGTCGGCCGAGACCAGGCGAAGAGCCGCGCCGTGGCGTATGCGCTCGCGGAGCAGATCCGCCAGATCCCGGGCGCCGTGGACGTGCGCGTCCAGCAGCCATCCGATCTCCCGCGCCTCCAGGTCGCGGTGGACCGCACCAAGGCCTCGCAGATGGGGCTATCCGCCCGCGACGTCGCGAGCTCGCTCCTCCTCAGCCTGAGCGGCAGCAGCCAGGCGCAGCCCGCATACTGGCTCAACCCCAGGAACGGGGTGCAGTACCTCGTGAACGCCCGCGTGCCGCAGACGGAGATGGATTCGCTCGAGGCGCTCGGGTCCATCCCGGCCGGCGCGAGCCGCGCCGGAGAGGCGGACGAGACGCTGCTCGCGAACGTCGCGACGATCAGCCGGTCCACGGCCCCGCCGGTCTTCTCCCACCGTGACATCCAGCCGGTCATAGACGTCTACGGCGGCGTCGCCGGCCGGGACCTGGGGGGCGTGGTCGACGATCTCCAGCCCCTGGTCGCCCGGGCCGAGCGTGAGCTGCCCCCTGGCTCGTACCTGATGCTGCGCGGTCAGGCCGAGACGATGCGCTCGAGCTTCGCCGGGCTGGGCCTCGGCTTGCTCGCCGCCGTGGTGCTCGCCTACCTGCTCCTGGTGGTGAACTTCCAGAGCTGGACCGACCCGTTCATCATCGTGTCGGCCCTCCCCGCCGCCCTGGCAGGCGTCGTCTGGGGCCTCTATCTCACCTTCACGCCGCTGAGCGTCCCCGCGCTGATGGGGGCGATCATGAGCCTGGGCGTCGCGACCGCGAACTCGGTGCTGGTCGTGAGCTTCGCCCGCGCGAGCCTGCGGCGAGGGCTCGACCCGGTGACCGCCGGATGGGAAGCGGCAGGCGGTCGACTCCGTCCCGTCCTCATGACCGCGGCCGCCATGATCATCGGGATGATCCCGCTCGCGCTCGGCCTGGGGGAGGGAGGCGAGCAGAACGCTCCCCTCGGCCGAGCCGTGATCGGCGGCCTGCTGGTCGCCACGGCGGCGACGCTCTTCCTCGTCCCGGCCGTCTTCGCGACGCTTCACCGTGCGTCGAGCCCCGCCGACGCGGCCTCGCCTCCCGCAGCGTGAGGACCTCCATGACCGGCACCGCCGAACAGGTAGCTTCCCCGCCCTCGGGCCCCGCCCCGGCCGGCCCGCCGGCTCCTGGGCCCCGCCGCGCCCGGCTCGGGCGCGCAGCGGTGATCGCCGCCCTGGTCCTGGGGGCGTCCGCCCTCGCGGGAGCCGTCCCCCGCTGGAGGGCGCGAGCGGCGCTCGCCACCGAGACCGGAGCGCTGGCCATCCCGGTCGTCCGGGTGGTCTCCCCCACCGCGGACAAGCCAGGCCCCTCCCCCTTCTTCCCGGCCGAGATCAAGCCACGCATCGAGGCCTCGCTCCTCGCCCGCGCGACCGGGTACGTGAAGCGCTGGACGACGGACATCGGCGGCCACGTGAAGGCCGGGGACGTCCTCGCCGAGCTCGTGAGCCCGGACCTCGACGAGGAGCTCGCGCGCGCCCGGCAGGAGCTGGCACAGAGCGAGGCGAGCCTGACGCTCGCGACCAGTACCGCGCATCGCTACGGCGGCCTCGTCGAGACCTCGGGCGTCAGCGAGCAGGAGAACGCGGAGAAGCAGGGCGAGCTGGCGCTGAAGACCGCAGCGCTCGGCGTCGCGCGTGCCAACGTCCGGCGGCTCGAGCAGCTCCAGCGTTACACGCGCATCACGGCCCCGTTCGCGGGGACCGTCACGGCCCGCAGGGTCGACGTGGGAGATCTCGTGACCAGCGGTAGCGGCCGGGAGGTCTTCCGCCTCGCGCAGACCGACACGCTGCGCGTTCAGACTCGCGTCCCGCAGACGGCCGCGGGTGGCGTGGTCGCTGGCGCGTCGGCGGAGGTGCTGATCCCCGAGCTCCCCGGGAAGCCCCTCCCGGCCCGCGTCGCACGCACCGCCGGGGTGATCTCCGCGGACTCACGGACCCTTCTCGTCGAGCTCGAGCTCCCCAACGAGAGCGGAGCCATCCTGGCGGGCAGCTTCGCGCGCGTGCGCTTCCTGGGCGCTGCGGGGCCGACGCCCCTCACGCTGCCCGCGAACACGTTGCTCTTCCGCCCTGAGGGCCCCCGGATCGGAGTCGTCGGCACCGAGGATCGCGTCGCCCTCCGCACGGTGCGGCTGGGGCGTGACTTCGGCCGGACCGTCGAGATCCTCGAAGGGGCCGCGCCGAAAGACCGCGTGATCCTCAACCCATCGGACTCCCTCGCGGACGGCGCCACGGTCCGGGTCGCTCCCGAGGCGAAGCGCGAGGCCGCGCGGTGACCGCGTCGAGAGCCAGTTGGGCGCTCCTCGCGCTCGTCGCGCTCACCGGCTGCATGGTGGGACCGAACTACGTTCGACCGGTGGCGACCGAGCCGATGCCGGAGTCCTTCTCGGGTGGGCGCGACCTCTGGAAGACCGCTGCGCCGCGAGACGCGCTCGCTCGCGGGGACTGGTGGAGCATCTTCGGCGATGCGGAGCTCGATCGTCTCGAGGCGCTGGCGCTCGAGGGCAACCAGCGCCTCCATGCGGCCGCTGCCCGACTGGAGCAAGCACGGGCCTCGGCAGACGTCGCACGGTCTGGTCTCTTTCCGCGGATCGGCGCCGGGGCGGCGGCGTCGCGTCAGCACGACTCCGAGGATCGCCCGCTCGCCACGACCGGTGTAGCCGCCGGGAAGGCCTTCACCTACGACAACTTCAGCGTCCCGTTCGATCTGAGCTGGGAGCTCGACCTCTTCGGACGCCAGCGGCGGCAGCTCGAGGGAGCGCGTGCTCGGGCCGGCTCGGAGGTCGCCGAGCTGGCGGCGGTCCGGCTTGCGGTCACCGCCGAGGTGGCCGCCGACTACTTCGCGGCGCGTTCACTGGACGACGAGCGGACGCTCCTCGTCCGCGGGGTGGAGAGCTTTCGCCGCGCGCTCGACCTCGTCCAGGCGCGACGGAAAGCGGGGCTCGCCACGGACCTCGACCTCGCGCAGGCCGAGACCGCGCTGCGCTCGGCCGAGGCGCTCCTGCCGCCCAACGCGTTGACGCGCGCGAGGTTCGAGCATGCTCTGGCCGTACTGACCGGCCAGCCAGCCCCGCTCTTTCATCTCGCCGAGGGCCGGAATGACCACGAAGCCCCCCTGGTGCCACCAGGGCTGCCGTCTGACCTGCTCGAGCGACGCCCGGACGTGGCCGCGGCGGAGCGGCGCATGGCGGCCGCGAACGCCGGCATCGGGTTCGCCGAGGCCGCCTACTACCCCTCGCTCCGGCTCGGAGCCACGGCGGGCACGCAGAGCATCGACGTGAGCTCGCTGTTCAGCGCGTCGAGCTTCCTGTGGGCATTCGGCGCAGCGGCCTCGCTGCCCGTCTTCCAGGGTGGTCAGCAGCAGGCGGCGGTGCGGGCTGCGCGCGGGGCATGGGACGAGGCCGTGGCACGCTACCGTGACACCGTCCTGACGGCCTTCGCAGAGGTCGAGGACAACCTCGTGGCGCAGCAACTCCTCGGCGAGGAATATGAGCGGCTCGCCGCAGCGGCCGCGGCGGCCCGCCTGCAGGAGACCCTCGCGGTCCAGCGGTACGAGCACGGGCTCATCAGCTACCTGCCGGTGGTGACCGCCCAGTCCCTTGCGTTCGAGCGCGACCGGGCCGTGATCCGTTCGCGAGCGCAGCGGGCGGCGGCGGCCGTTGCGCTCATCAAGGCGCTCGGCGGCGGCTGGACGGATACCTCCCTCAGGGACGACTCCGCCCCCACCGCGACCGCTCCAGCGCTGCTCCGGCGCGGTCCGGGCCGCCCGCGCGGGATGGGACGAGGTCGTGGCACGCTACCGCGAGACCGTCCTGACGGCATTTGCAGAGGTGGAGGGCAACCTCGCGGCGCAGCTGCTCCTCGGCGAGGAAGACGAGGGTCACGCCCGGCAGCAATGCGGAGCGGTCGCCGCCCGCGGTTCGACCGCCGCGACCCCTCCCGCGTTCGTCGAAGCGCAACATATATCGCCTGTCACCGATTCGCCGCGAAACGGGCCTGCGTTTCATTATCGCGCCCAAGGCATATGTGTCAGCGGGCTCGGGGAGCTTGCAGCCGTACTCCCTTGTCTTTTGTTGGAAATCCAGCGACGAGGCTCCACCCGGGGCTGTGGCCGCGCGGCCCCTTGCTCAGTAGTGGAGCTGGGTTCACGCTGGAGCGTATCGACTGACGCAGATGAACATGCTGCTGCACTGGATTAGACGCGGACGTCATGTTCGGAACGGTTCTGCTTGCATCTGACCTCTCGTCGGCTTCCGATAGCGTGATCGGGTGCTTGCAGGGGCTGCGATCCCTCGGGACTCACAGAGTCCTGCTGGTGCACGCGCTCGGGATCCGTCACCTGGACGGGATGCGGCATATGCTCCAGCCCTTCGTCGACCCCAGGCTGCGCCAGCAGTTGCGTACGCTCGAGAGCAAGGGGTTCGCGGTCGAGCTTGTGATCGCGCCCGGAAATGCGCCTTCGGAAATCAGTCGCGTCGCAAAGCAGAACCAGGCTTCGATGATCGTCATCGGTTCGCACGGTGCCACCTTGGCTCGTGACGCGCTCCTGGGTGGCGTTGCCCTGGGAGTGCTCCATCGAGCGGAGGTGCCGGTTCTCGTCGTGCGTGTGCGAATAACCGATGAAGCCGACCGTCAATGCGACGTCGTCTGCCAGGACTTCAGAGCGCGCGTACTCTTTGCGACCGACTTCTCCGACACCGCCGAGCGAGCGTTCACGTACGTGGAACAGCTCGTCCGGAGTGGCTGCAGGGAGGTCACGCTCCTGCACGCGCAGGAACGGAGACCTAAGCACCGCGAGGTCCAAGGAATGGCCGAGGATGCTGATCGAATCGATCGCAAGAGGCTGGAAGGAATGGAGAGCCGCCTCAGGGATCTAGGGGCCACTATCGTTCGCATCGCGCTGCCCTACGGGGCACCCAAGGTCGAGATCGCCCAGCGCGCCGAGCAGGGGTTCTACTCACTCATCGTCATGGGTACCCAGGGCCGCGGCTCCGTCGGTGCGCTGCTCCTCGGCAGCGTGTCCTACCATACGGTCCATCACGCGACCGTTCCCGCGTTGCTTGTGCCCCCGGCACGATGAGGATCAGTCACGGGCAAGCAATCCAAGGGCGCAAAGAAACGCAACAGCCGCGCCCCGCCGGGAGGGCGGGGCGCGGCACTTCCGGGCGGGGTCGCGGGCGCGACCCCGGCCCGCCTCAGAACGAGTACTGCGCGAAGAGGCCGTCCTCGTTGTACTTGCCCTTCGCCCCGGCGACGCTCGAGCCGATGGTCCCGTTCGACGTCGACAGCGTGCCGTCCTTCACCTGCTCGCCCTTGTAGACGAGCGCCAGATCCAGCGGCTTGACCGGCTTGTACTGCAGGCCGACGTCAGGTGTTGACGAGGAGGAGCTTCACGCGCGTGTCGTAGAACGAGACGCTCCCGCCGACCTTGTCGATGAGACAGGTGTTCTTGAGGTGCGGGTCGATCCACATCGCGGCGTTCGCGTGCACACCGCCCTGCCGCTTCTCCGCGGCCTTGTAGAGCATCCCATCCAGGACGATGTCGGTCGCGCCGGCTCCCCACATCCCGTGGCCGAGCGAGAACGTGATCACGCCCGGGCGGATGCCCTCGATGACGGCGACCTTGCCGATCATCGGCTTCTTGTTCCCGTTTCCGAGGTCCCACACGCCCTCGGGATTCGTCGCGGACACCACCTTCACGCGCTGACCATTCCTCAGCCCAAGCCGCTTCGCATCCCGAGCGTTGATCAGGATCGCGTTCTCCGGCATGTGCTCGGTCAGGTACGGCTGGGTGATCGTCCGCGACTTCGTCATCCGGACATCGCGGTTCGTGATGAGGTGAAGGTCGTAGCCCGCCTCGAGCGCCTTCGTGTCACGGTCGAGCGTGTCCGCGATCGGGACGTACCGGGCAAGGCCGAAGTAGTGCTTCCCCGTGAACGCGTCCTTCGCCTTGGCCGTCTTCTCCTGGTACAGGTTGATGAGCTTCCCGTACTTGTTCGCGACCTGGTCACCCTTGTACGAGCTCTCCTGCGTGTCGAACCGTCCCCCTCGAGTGAGGACGGTCACGACCTTGCGCCACGCCGGTCCGCTGATCCGCTCCCAGCGCGCCGCATCGAACACGTTCTTCGGCAGGTGGCGACGCGACGCCAGGAAGACGCGGAGCTCCTCGTCGGAAGCGTCGGCGACGGGCTGCTTCCCGTCCGTGGCGACGTTCGCGGTGAGGCGGACGTAGAAGTCGTCGGGGCGAGTGAGGTCCTGACCCGGGGCGAGCCCGTCCTTGCCGAAGCCCGCGAGGCCGAGCCGGTCGGCGAGCGCGAGCCACAGGGCCTCGTACGAGATCGGCTGCTCCTCGCCGAAGACCTTCACGACCTCGTTTGGCGAGGCGATCACCGGGTTGCGGACCGGCTGGACCTTCACCGGCATGTTCGGGTGCGAGCCCTGCATCTCCCAGCGCTCGAGGTAATGCAGGTCGGGGAAGACATAGTCGGCGTACAGTGATGTCGGACCCACGGTGATGTCGTTCGCGAAGTACAGCGGGACGCGCTCGAGGTCCTGGAGCGCCTGGATATTCGTGTGGCCCGCCGGCAGCGAGTACGTCGCCGCCGCCATGTACGAGTAGACGACCTTCACCGGGTACGGATAGGCGTCCTGGATGGAGGGGAGGATCTCCTCGTAGACGTCCGAGGAGAGCGGCCACCAGTTCCGCTTCGCCGGATATCCCTTGAAGATCGTGGACTCGTCGTACTTCGCATCGTGGCGGATGACGGAGAGGCCGAACGCCTTGGGGTACTTCGGGGTGAGCTTCTTGAGGCTGAACGGCTGCGCGTCGGTCTTGGTTCCGTCCACGTTCCAGGTGGACGCGGCGATCATTCCACCTGTCCAGTCGAAGTTGCCGACGAGCAGGTTGAGGTTCATCAGGGACGAGATGTTGTAGAAGCCGTTCGTGTGCTGTGCCGGGCCGCGGTGCACGTCGACGGCCACCTTCTTGCCGTGCGAGGTGAACTCGCGCGCGACCTTCTCGATGATGTTGGGCTCGATGCCGCAGATCTCGGCATACTGCGCGATGGTCTTCTCCGCCGCGACCTCGCGCATGATCTGAAGCGAGCTCTTCACCTTCACCGGGCCCCTTTCGGACGGCAGCTCGGTGTCGATGAACAGCGCGCCCTCGACGGCCTCCTTCTCGTCGTTCGGATCGAAGGCGACGGGCTTCCCGTCACGCAGCACCACGAGGAACTCGTAGCTCGTCTCCTTGCCGTCCTTGTCCGTCCGGAGCTCGGCGGGCCGGAGCCCGATCTCGGACGCCCGGAGGAACCCACCGGGCTCACCATCCTTGCCGAGCTTCACGAGCCAGGGGCCGTTCGACCAGGTGGACTCCTTGTCCGCTACCGCCGCCGCCTTGTTCGCGTTCGCGAGGTACTTCGCGTCGAAGCGCTTGTTCTCGAAGATCCAGCGCGTCATGCCCATCGCGAACGCGGCGTCGGTGCCGGGCTTCACAGGGACCCAACTCCCCGGCGCGCGCGAGGCGAGCTTCGAGAAGCGGGGATCCACTACGGTGATCTTGAGGGCGCCGTCCACGAGTCGCTGCGTCATCCGCGGGCTGCGGTTGGGTGGGCCGTAGTTCGCGTCGAAGAGGTTCGAGCCGACGAAGAGGATGTACTCGGCGTTCTCGGTGTCGGCCTGCCAGTAGAACTTCTGGCCATCCTTGAAGCCGTCCCCGCCGTACTGCTCGGAGAGCGCCTTGCAGGCGAAGTAGAGCGAACCCTGGCACACCGTGGTGTGGCCGTGGGCGTTCGCAGTGCCAAACGCGTCGACGAACCTCTTCGCGAACTCGCTGCGGCCGCCCTTCTTGCGACCCCAGAAGTAGACGAACTGGTTGTTCTTCGGCCCGAAGTCGGGGTGATCCGGATCGATCAGGAGGTGGAGGTTCGCGGCGTGCTTCGCCTTGAACTCGTCCACCGTCATCTTCTTCTTGCGGATCTTCGCGACGTCGTCGCCCATCTCCGCGAAGACCTTCGGGTCCCTGAGCGCGCACACTTCCTTGAGGCCGGTGACGACGCGGTTCTCCTCGCCCCGCACGTGTGCGAAGAGCTTGCCTCCGCTCACGATCTCATCGACCGCTTGGTGGAACGGGACCGACGTCCACTTGTTCTCACCGCGCTTCCCCGCCCGCTTCAACACCTTGCGGATGCGGTACGGATCGTACGCCCCCTGGTGCCCGGCCTGGCCCTTGGGACAGATGCCGCCGTCGAGCTTCGCCGCGGCGGCGAGATCCGCCGTCATCGGGAGGTGCGGGTGCAGCGTCCACGGGTTGTACGGGTTGCCGTCGATCTTCACTGCGACGCCGTCAACGACCTTAACCTTGATACCACAGCCCGTGTTGCAGTTGAGGCAGACCGTGTAGAGCGTGTTCTCGAGTCGGTTGAGCTGGTAGAGCTCCGCAGGCGTGAGCTCGCCCGCTTCGGCGCGGGCAATGAGCGCGCGGGCGACGTCGAGCTGGGAAGCGGCGAGTGCGCCGCAGCCGAAGAGCGCGCTGCGCTTCAGGAACTCGCGACGCGAGGTGCCGTTCTGCTCAGCCATAGATGACCTCCAGCTTCTCGTTCGCGACGTAGTAGACCCGCGGCGCCGTGCCGGCCCTCGCCTTCAGGATCTGGATCCGGCTCGCCTTCTTCACCTTCGCGATGAGGCTCTCGGGGTCGCTCTCGTCGCCGAAGTAGCCGATCCGGCCGAGGCAGCTCGTGATGCACTGTGGGAGCATCCCGTTCGCGAGGCGGTGGACGCAGAAGTGGCACTTGCGCGCGTTTCCGACCGGTAGGTTCTTGCCGGCGCGCGGCCACGTCGCAAGGTACTCGTACGACGGCATCGTCTCGTACTTCTGCAGCTCCGGCGTGCCGTCGGAGTGGTACGTCCCCGGGTCGAGCGTGCGCGCTCCGTACGGACACGCCGGCACACACTTTCCGCAACCGATGCACTTCTTGTAGTTCACGGGGACGGTCCCGGCGCCGATCCCGGTCGTCTCCTTCCACGTCGCTCCGTCCTTGCCCTTCACCGGGCACGCGGCGACGCATGGGGGCTTGTCGCACTGCATGCACGGCCGTGGAAGGAACGTGCGGGACACGTTCGGGTACTTGCCGCGCTCGTAGTCGTAAACCGGCCGGTAGTACAGCTTGGGCGGAAGCTTGTTCTCGGAAACACACGCGATGGTGCACGCGTGACATCCGATGCACTTCCGGACGTCGAGGAGCATGGCCCAGCGCCGCTTCTCCGGCGGCTTCTTCAGGGCACGCTCCAGGTCTTCGTGCATCGTGAAGAGGATGTCCTTCTGCATGGCGAGGCTCCGGCTCAGCGGTGACAGGTTTCGCAGGCGTCGAGACCCGCCGCGCGCTTGCCGTCATGGCACGCGCCGCAGGACTGGCCCTTCTTCATCTGGGCCATCGTTGCCCGCTTGCTGCGGGTGACGTCGAGGAAGAGCTTCGGGTGGCACTCGCGGCACCCCACCGTCGCATCCACCACGTGCGTCTCGTGGCTGAACTTGACGGGCTTCGCGCCTTTCGGCTGGAAGGTGACTTCGCCGCCGCCGACGACGGCCGCGACGGGCGTTGCCGCCGCGAGCGCGACGGCGATGAGGATGGTTCGCATTCCGCAGACCTCCGGTCTCCAGCCAAGGGGATGTCTCTCCCCGCGATGTCCGCCGCTGCGTCCTGCAACTGCGGCGCCATGCCGCACCGCGAGTTCGGCCCCGCGACGCTACGCTGGATGCTTGCGATGGAATTGCGAGAAACCTGGGGCGCGGCTCATCACCGACCGCGTTAGTCCAGTTTCGCCCGGGTAACGCCGCCGTCGCGTCGGACCGCAGTCGACGTTTCGCCTCGGTAACGGCGCAGTGCTGGCGCGCGCTCGGACGGATGCTCGGCCGTGCGGCGTCGCTAGCTTGCACGTCCAGGCGTCGTCTCCTTAGGATCCCCGACCCCATGCGTTCCCCCGTGATTCCTCCTTGGACGGCCGCGTGCCGGCGGCGAAGCGCACTCGTCGCCGGCGCGATCCTGTTGCCCCTGCTGGCCGGCTGTCCGTCCTCTCCGTACCCCGAGGTGGCGGTGGACCTCGCGAGCTCGCGCCCGGCGCCGACCGCCGTGCAGAAGCCTCGCACCGCCGTCCTGCGATTCAGCGTCGCGGCGATGCAGTCCCCGCAGGACACCTTCGCCTCGTATTCGAGGCTGTTCGAGCGGCTCGAGCCGAAGCTCGAGGTTCGGATCGAGCTCGTCCAGCGCCGGACGTACCAGGAGGTGAACGAGCTGCTCGCGTCGGGTCAGCTTGACGCCGCCCTCGTCTGCACAGGGGGATACGTCGACCTGGAGCGCCACCAGCCGGGTGCCGTGGAGGTCATCGCCGTCCCGGTGGTGCACGGCCGCACGACCTACCAGTCGTACGTGATCGTCCCCGCCGACTCCACCGCGCGCGAGCTGTCCGATCTCGCCGGGAAGCGGTTCGCCTTCACGGACGACCTCTCGCTCTCCGGGTTCGCGTACCCCTCCCACCTCGTCCGCGAGCTGCACGGGGAGGCCGCCACGTTCTTCGGCTCCGTGACGTTCACCCACAGCCACGATCGGTCGATCGAGGCGGTCGCCAAGGGCGTGGTCGACGGGGCGGCGGTGGACAGCCTCGTGTACGACGAGCTCGCGCGAACCTCCCCGCACGTTCGCACTATGACGCGCGTCATCCACCGCTCGCCGCCGTACGGCGTCGCGCCCGTGGTCGTGTCGACGCGCCTGCGGCCGGAGCAGCGTGCGGCGCTCCGCGATGCGCTCCTGCACTTGCACGACGACCCCGAGGCGCGCGTCGCCCTCGCGCTCGTCGGCTTCGATCGCTTCGTCCCGCCGGAAGCGGACCTCTACGCCGCAGCGTCGGCGCTCGTCGTGGGCCGTCGATGAGCACCTGGCGGACCGCCCGCGGAGCGCTCCGCCTCTGGACGAAGCTCGCCGCGTT
This sequence comes from Anaeromyxobacter sp. PSR-1, assembly GCF_000964525.1. Classification (GTDB taxonomy): domain Bacteria; phylum Myxococcota; class Myxococcia; order Myxococcales; family Anaeromyxobacteraceae; genus Anaeromyxobacter. The sequence continues at coordinate 24,233 of NZ_BAZG01000005.1, read as the reverse complement.
CGCGGTGCTCGGGGTCGTCTCGATGCACGCGGTGCACCTCGTCGTCGGCAACCGAGTCGCCATCCGCGCCCTCGAGCGTGACCAGGCGCAGCTCGGCGGCGGTGTCGCGCGGCTCGTCGCGGGAGAGATCGCCGACCCCATCCTTCTCCACGACAACGTGACCCTCGCCGAGATCGTCACCCGCGCGGCGTCGATCCCCGGCGTCGCGTACTGCTTCGTTGTCCGGGACGGGGCGGTGCTCGCGAGCTCGTTCCGCGGCAGCACGCCGGCCGCGCTGGTCGAGGCACGAGGCGCGGGCTTCAGCGGACCGCTGGTCGTCCTGGACGGCGCGTCCCGGTTCCTCGACCTCGAGGAGCCCGTCCTCGGAGGCAAGGCGGGCCGCGTGCGCCTCGGCATCGACATGGCCCTCCTCCTCTCCGCGCGGCGCCAGATCGCGTTTCCCCTCGGCCTCGTGGCGCTCGCCGTGATCCTCGCGGGCGTCGTCGCGGCGGTGGTGGTCGCGCGCAGCGTGGTCCGCCCGATCGACGAGCTGGTCGCCGTGGCTGACGGGTTCGACCCGACGACGGACCCGCGCCCCGTCCGCCCGCGGGGCGGCCCCGAGCTCGAGCGGCTGGCGGAGCGCTTCAACGGCATGATGCTGCGCCTGCGCTCCGCCTTCGAGGAGCAGGAGCGCGCGAAGCAGAAGGCGATCGTGACGGAGCGACTCGCGGCGCTCGGCTCGCTCGTCGCGGGGGTCGCGCACGAGGTCAACAACCCGCTCGCCGGGCTCAAGAACTGCGTGCACGCGCTGCGGCTCGGGGACACCGACGCCGCCACCCGCGCGGAGTACCTCGACCTGATGGACGAGGGGCTCGACCGGATTCGAGACGTCGTGCGGCGGCTGCTGGAGTTCGGGCGCCCGCGGCCCCTCGATCCGATCCTGGTCGAGCCGCGGCGGCTCGCGGACGACGTGAGCCGTTTCGTCGCGTCCGTGCTCCGGGGCCGCCGCATCGTCCTCGAGACGACCTCGGACCCCGCGCTGGACGGCGCCGCCGTGAGCGCGGACCCTCGGCAGATCGGACAGGCGCTGCTGAACCTCGTGCTGAATGCCGCCTATGTGACGCCCGACGGGGGAAGGATCTCGCTGCGCCTCCGGCGGCGCCCGGCATGGGTGGGCATCGCCGTCGTCGACGCAGGCCCCGGAATCGCCGAGGGGATCCGGGATCGCATCCTGGATCCGTTCTTCAGCACGAAGCCGGAGGGCGAGGGAACGGGGCTCGGGCTCTCGGTCACCCGCGCGATCGTCGACTCGCACCACGGAGAGCTGGAGTTCGAGTGCCCGACCGAGGGAGGTACGATCGCGACCATCTGGCTGCCCGAGGCGAAATCCGACCGGCGACGCCAGGCGACCTGACCGGGCTCAGCGCTCCGCCAGACGGCGCGGTCCGGCCAGGACCTCGCCGATGAGCGAACCCCGCTCCGCACGCCGCTTCCGGCAGCTCTCGCAAAGACCGTCGCCACCCTGCGCGACCGGCGCGTGACACTCGTCACAGCTCGTCATCGGTAGGTCCGCGATCGTCTCGCCGTCCCCGCTCAGCCAGGACGTGTCCGCGGGCGCGTCTGTCGAGATAGCGCCGATCGGGCAGGCGAGGGCGCACACCCCGCAGGCCGGGCCAAGGCAGGCGGCCGGCGTGAGCTCGAGCACGAAGCGCGAAGGTGACGCCGCTGCACGGAGCGCCGCCGTCGGGCAGATCTTCGCGCAGGCGCCACAGCCAGAGCACGACCTCACTACGCGGATCCGGGCGAAGCGATCGGGAGGCAGCGACGCGGCGACGGTTGGCCGTCCGAGGGACCGGAGCCCGCACGCGAGGAGGTCCGCCCGCCCGGCGCCGCGCGCGAGCCCGTCCCGATCCGGCCGGCGACGGATCGAGAGGAACTGCCGGCGCGTGGCGCGGGGGCGCGCATCTCCCAGGTCCCGTACCGGGTGCGGCCGCCGCTCGAGCAGGGCGTCGTCTCGCGTGTACGAGAGGATCGCCCGCTCCCGCCCCCACCCGGCGAGCATTCGCTTCGCGAGGTTCGCCGCGCGCTCGGCCGCAGGGCGCGTCGAGCCGAGCTCGCAGGCGGCGCACCCGGAGTCGTCGAGCCAGACGGATCCGTGCTCGGCGGCGAGCACGAAGAGGAGCTCGGTCGAGAGGCTCGCGAGACAACCGACCTCGAGGAGCGCTTCGACCCCCGGGGCGCGGGTCGAGCGGCGATCCCCTCGCGCGGAGCAAACGAGCTCCAGGCGTTCCCCCTCACGGCCGCGCGCCCGCACGTCGGCCGCGGTCGGGCCCGCCTTCTCCAGCCCGCCGGCCGGACAGGACGCGGCGCACAGGCCGCACCCCGCGCAGAGGTGGGCGTCGACGGCGAGGCCCGGGGCAATGCGAAGCGCGCCGGTCGGGCACGCGGTGCACGCGTCGCACGCGCGGCGGGGCTGGCGCGCGTTGAGGCATCGGCTCGCGTGCGCGACCGTGGCACCGGTTGCGCGGGCGCGGGGCAGTGCGCTGTGCATGGCGACGAGCGCGGTCGGCGCCCCCTTTGGGCCGCCGACCGGCCTCGCTCAGACCTTAACGACCTTCACGCGGGAGTCGTAGAACACCGCGCTCCCGCCCACCGGGTCGAGGAGCGTCGTGTTCTTGAGGTGAGGATCGACCCGCATCGCGACGTTCGCGTGGAACCCGCGGATCCGCCGGGCGTCGCCCTCGATGATGTGACCGTCCACCTGGACGTCCGTCCCGCCGTAGGCGAAGTGCCCGTAGCCGAGCGCGAACGCGACGACGCCCGGCCGGATGCCCTGGATGACCTTGGCCTTCCCGGCGACGGCCAGCTTCCGCCCGTTCTTGAGATCCCACTCGCCTGTGGGGTTGGACGCGGAGACGATGCGCACCCGGTCGCCGTTCGCGATCCCGCGCCGGGCCGCGTCCACGGCGTTCATGAGGACGGCGTTCTCGGGGAGCACCGCGGTGAGCCAGTAGTTGCTCGCGGTACGGGACTTCGTCTGGCTGATCTCCTTGTAAGTGATGAGCGTGAGATCGTAGCCCTGCTCCTCGTCCGGGAGCGGACGCCCGAGCAGATCGAGCGGCGCGGGAACGTACACGGGATAGCCGGCCAGCGACTTGCCCGTCATCGGGCTCTTCGTCTTGACGGTCTTCTCCTGGTACAGGTTGATGAGCTTCGCGTACTTGTTCGCGACCTTCTCGCCGTCGTAGATCTTCGCGTGGTCCTGGAACCGCCCGCCGCGGTTGAGGACGTAGACCACCTTCTTCCAGAGCCCGTCGCCGACGAGCGTCCGCCAGCCGTCCGGATCGAAGATCTGCCCGGGGAGGTGCTTGCGGGCGTCGAGGAACACCTTCAGCTCGGCGTCGCTCGCGTCCGGAACGGCGCCCGAGCCGTCCGGCTTCTCGCCAAAGGCGAGGTTGGCGACCATCCGGACATAGAGGTCGTCCATCCGCGTCAGCGGCTGGCCCTTCCCGAACGCATCCGGGCCGAAGCCGGGCAGCTTGAGCTGCTCCGCGATCCCGATGAGGAGCGCTTCGAGACCGAGCGGTGTGTCGCGGCCATACACCTTCACCGTCTCCACGAGCGGTGCGATGGTGGGCTGGCGGATCGGCTGCACCTTCGCGGTCATGCTCGGGTGCGAGCCCGCGAACTCCCAGCGCTCCAGGTTCGTGAGGTCCGGGAAGATGTAGTCGGCGTACATCGAGGTCTCGCCGACGACGATGTCACTCGCGATGACGAGCGGGATCTTCGCGGGATCCGACAGCACGTCGATGATCCCCTGCGCCGCCGGCAGCGAATAGACGGGCGACCCCATGTAGATGAGGAGCGCCTTCACCGGGTACGGGTACGTGTCGCCGATGGAGGGGATGATCTCCTGGTAGACGTCCGACGCGAGCGGGTACCAGTTCCGCTTGGCGGGGTACCCGGCGAACAGGGTCGAATCCTCGTACTTCGCGTCGTGCCGGATGATCGAGAGGCCGAACGCGTGCGCCCCGTCGGGCGCCTTGGCGATGTCGAACGGACCGCCCGCCTTCTTCCCGGAGACGTCGTACGTGGAGACCTTCACCGCCCCGCCCTTCCAGTCGTAGTTGCCGAGCAGGAGGTTGAGGGTGTTCCAGGCGATGACGTTGTAGAAGCCGTTCGTGTGCTGCGACACGCCGCGGTGGATGTCCACCACGGCCCTCTTGCCGTGCGCCGTGAACTCCCGCGCGACGGCCTCGAGGTCCCGCGCGTCGACGCCGGCGATCTCGGCCCACTTCGCGAACGGGTTCGTCGCCGCCGACTCGGCGAGGAGCCGAAACGCGGTCTTCGCCGGGATTCCCTGGAGCGTCGTCTCGGCGTCGAGGTCGGCGATCGCGGCGGCGGCCTCGTCGTTCGGATCGAACGCGAAGGGCTTCCCGTCCTTGAGCGCGACGATGAGATCGAACTTCTGCGGCTTCCCCTTGGGCAGCGTGAAGAGATCGATCTCCTTGCCGGTCTCGTCCTTCCCCTTGGACTTCTTCGTGAGGCCGATCTCCGACGCGCGCAGGAACGCACCCGGCTTGCCCTTCTCGTCGAGCTTCACGAGCCAGCTCGCGTTGCACCACGTCGGCTCGCCGACCGCCGTCGCCGCGGCCTTGTTGGCGTTCCGCAGGTACGCCTCGTCGTACTTCCTGTGCTCGATGACGTGCCCGATGATCGCGAGGGCGATCGCTCCCTCCGTCCCGGGCTTGTTCGGGAGCCACTTCCACGCCTTCGACGCGGCGTTCGAGAGCCTCGGGTCGATCACCGCGTACTTGAGCCGGCCGCTCTCGAGCCCTTCGGTGATGCGCGGCGTGCGCGGCGCGGGGCCGTAGTTCGCCTCGAACGGGGAGGCGCCCACGAAGATGACGAACTCGGCGTTCTCGGCGTCGCCTTGCCAGTAGAACTTGTCGCCCCCGGTGAACTTCCCCGCCTCGAACTGCTCGCTCATCGCCTTCCCGGAGAAGTAGAGCGAGCCCTGGCACACGGTGGTGTGGCCGTGAGCGTTCGTCGAGCCGAAACCGGTCTTCACGAACCGGTTGACGAGATCGCTCCGCCCGCCCTTCATGCGGCCCCAGCTGAAGACGAACTGGTTGTTCTTGGGCCCGAGGTCGGGATGGTCCGGATCGATGAGCTTGTCGAGGTGTGCGGCGAACTTCGTCTTGAAGTCCCCTATGAGCGACTTCTTCTTGTCCGCGTCCTTCTCGGCGACGATCGCCTTCACGTCCTCCGCCATCGCCTTGGCGACTGAGGGATCCCGCAGCGCGCAGATCTCGTCGAGGCCCGCGACGGTGCGGCTCTCCTCGCCCGCGACCTCGGCGAAGAGCTTGCCCCCCTTCGAGATCTCACGCACCGCCTGCTCGAACGAGACCGTCCGCCACTTGCCCTCGCCGCGCTTGCCGGCGCGCTTCAGGACCTTCACGAGCCGGTAAGGATCGTAGGTGGTCTGGATCGCGGCGTGGCCCTTCGGGCAGATCGCGCCATCAGCGAGGACTGCGTCCGCGAGCGCCGTCTTGTACGGGAGGTGGGGGTTGAGCGTGAACGGGTTGTACGGGTTGCCGTCGATCTTCGCGACGACGCCATTGACGAGCTTCACCTTGATGCCGCAGTTCGTGTTGCACTGCTGGCACGCGCTGTAGATGACGCTCGCCGGGTCCGCGAACGGGTACGACGCGCCTTCCGCTGCGCTCGCGGAGTTGCCGCTCATCATTTCCCATGCGACTCCGGCCTTCGCCGCGAACGCGGCGGAGCCGCCGAGCATCGCGGAGATCTTGAGGAAGTCGCGGCGCGGGAGCGCGTCCGCGGGGGCGGTCGAGTCGCCCGTGGGCAGCGCGGGGTCTCGGTTCGGCTTCTCGTTCGCCATCGTGTTCTCCGGTTCGTAGAGGGAGCGGGTCCGTCGCGGTCGCCGCGTGGCGGTCACAGGAGGTAGAAGACCCTCGTGTTCGTGCCGGCCTCCTCCTTGAGGCGCATCACGTTCGGCGAGCCGACGAGTTTCGCGACCAGGCTGTCGGCGTCGTTGGCGTCGCCGAAGTATGTCGCGCGCCCGATGCACGTGGTCGTGCAGGCCGGCAGGACCCCGGCCGCGAGCCGGTGCTCGCAGAAGTGGCACTTGCGCGCGTTGCCGATCGGGGACTTTCCGCCGGCGCGCCGCCAGGCTTGCCCGTACTCGAACGCGGGCGCGCGCTCGTACGAGCCCGCGGCGCGCGCGCCGATCGCGCCGGGCGCAGTCTCGGGGGTGCCGTCGAGGTAGCTCCGCCCGGAGTCGAACGTCCGCGCCGAGTAGGGGCACGCGGTGAGGCAGGCCCGGCAGCCGATACACTCGTTGTACGCGATCGTGACGACGCCGCTCTTCGCCTTCTTCGTCGCGCCCACCGGACAGACCGAGACGCACGGAGGGTCGTCGCACTGCATGCACGGGCGCGGGAGGAACCGGCGCGTGGTGCGCGGGTACGTGCCGACCTCCTCCTGCATCACCGGGCGGTACACCACGCCCGGCGGAAGCTTGTTCTCGGCGACGCATCCGACCGTGCAGGCGGAGCAGCCTACGCACTTCCGGAGGTCGATGACCATCACCCAGCGCCGCTGCTCGACCGGCTTCGCGAGCGCGCGCTTCAGCTCGGCCTGCATCCGGACGAGCGGATCGCTGCGCGGCGGCCCTTCCGGAGCCTGCGCCGGGGCGGGGGGCGTGGCGGTGGGAGCGATCTCGGCCATGGAATCTCCTCGTGCGTGTGCGTGAGAATTTCGGAGCGGAACGAACAGCGCGGGCCGCCGCGTCAGGGCTGGACGACCGCGGCTCCCCGGCGCCGGAGCCAGCGCGAGCCGACGAGGAGCCCGAGCGTGACCGCGGCGAGCACCCACATCGAGACGAGCCACTCGACGGCGGTAGGGAAGTAGCCGAACGACAGCCCCGGGCCGCTGTACGCAGCGGGCAGCGCCGCGAACTCGGGCTGCACGAGTGGGGCGACGATCAGGTTCACCGGGACGGCCATGAAGCCGAGCACGACGAGCCCTGCGGCGGTGGCCAGCGCCCTGCGGGACGGCACGCGCCGGGTCAGCAGCCAGACCGGGAGCGCGAGCCCGAACAGCACGTGCACGAGCCAGAGGCTCCAGGAATGACGGCCGCCGAGCAGCGTGCGGACCGACTCGGCGCTCGCGGTCGCGCCCGAGGAGAGGATCGTCGCGACGTTGACGACGACGGCGAATGCGCCGAAGAGCACGAGACCGAGCACGATCCGGCCCAGCAGCCGCATCGTCTCGGTGTGCGCGGCGGAGCCCCGGTCCGGCGCGGCCAGGGCGTAGACGAGCGTCACCATGGCGGAGCCGATGACGAGCGAGGACAGCAGGAAGAACAACGGGAGCGCCATGCCGCTCCACAGCGGCCGCGACGACTCGACGCCGAACACCGCGCCGACCACGGAAACGAGGACCGCGCCGAACGGGATCGTCAGCACCGAGAGCTGGTGCGCTCGCCGCTCCGCGGTGGGTTCCGACTCCGCGCGAAGCGCGAAACGCAGCTCCGTTCCCAGGATCACGAGGTAGATGGTGTGCAGCCAGATCATCCATGTCATCGGCGCGCTGAAGTTGGGCGTGACGAAGGTGCGCCAGAAGCGCGGCAGATGGCCGAGATCGAGGCCGATCTGGGCGAGCGCTCCGAGTAGCACGATGCCGCCGAACAGCAGGACGTGCTTGCGTGCCGTCTCGAGCCGCTTCATCCCGAAGACGTGGACTAGCCCCGCGAAGACGACGAGGGTCCCGACCTCCAGCCAGACGAGGTAGACATATACACCGACCCAGAGTCCCCAGGGAACGTAGGAGCCGTAGTCGGCATGGCGGTGACCGGTCAGCAGCCGGAAGACGACCGCGGCGCCGCCGATGACGAACGCGGAGACGGCGATCCCCCAGTGGCTCTTCGTCCTGACATTCATCGATTGTCCCCTTCGGCTCGACGCACTCAGCCGCGGCAGACCGCACGAGCCCGTGCGTGGAGCGCAGGTCTTTGCGCAGCACGCGTCCGCCACCATGCGGTGCAACGTCGGGACGTCCGCTGTGCAATCCGCGGCGCCGCGGCGCCGCGGCATGGCGCCGCAGCGCGCCCGCGCCGATTTCGTTGGGTAATCGCGAACGCGCCGGGCTTCCGCCTCGCGGCCTGCGGCGTCGACGTTTCGTGAAGGCAACTCGACCGCGGCCGCCCCTTGCTCCACCGTTTCGATGACGAAACGAAACGGAGCTCGTGCGCGCGCGCAGACGCGCAGGTCAGGTCGTCTCGTCCTCGGGCTCCGGCTCCTGTGCAGCGCCCTCGCCGCGCAGTCGGACCCACAGCGCCTTGCGCGAGATCCCGAGGAGCGACGCCGCACGGGCGCGATGGCCGCCCGCGCGCTCAAGCACGCGCCGAACGTACTGGCGCTCGAACCGGGCCACCGCGCTCGCGAGCGGCTCGACGCGCTCCTCGTCCTCGGGGCCGTCGAGCGAGGGGGCCGATCCCGCGGCCGCCGCAATCGCGGGCGGCAGGTGCTCGAGGCAGATCACGCCGCCGCGCGAAATCGCGACCGCGCGCTCGAGGGAGTGGATGAGCTCGCGGACGTTGCCCGGATACCGGTACGTGGCGAGCGCCGCGAGCGCCGCCGGGTCGATCGGCGGGACCGGTCGACCCTGGCGCGCGGCGATGTCCGTGAGGAACTCGCTCACGAGGATCGGGATGTCCCCGGGGCGCTCGCGCAGCGTCGGCACCTCGATGTCGACGACGTTCAGCCGATAGAATAGGTCCTTGCGGAAAGCCCCCTTCTCGACCGCGTCGGCGAGATCGCGGTTCGTAGCGGCGATGATCCGCACATCCACCTTCACCGAGGTGCTCGTCCCGACGGGCTCGAAGGTCGATGTCTCGAGTACCCGCAGCAGCTTCACCTGCGCGGCGACGGGCAGCTCGCCAATCTCGTCGAGGAGCAGCGTCCCGCCGTTCGCGGCCTCGAAGCGCCCGACGCGCCGCCGGTCCGCCCCAGTGAACGCCCCTTTCTCGTGGCCGAAGAGCTCCGCCTCGATGAGGGTCTCCGGCAGCGCGGCGCAGTTCACGACCACGAAGGGCTGCCCGGCCCGGCGGCTCCGCTCGTGGATCGTGCGTGCGCAGAGGTCCTTCCCGGTGCCGGTCTCGCCGCCGATGAGGACGTTGACGTCGCTGGCGGCGGCCGCGTCGATCCGGTCGAGGAGCCTGCGTGTCGACGCCGAGATTCCGTGGATGGACCTGCCGCCGCGCGCGGCGGAACGGTCCTTCGCCCCGGCCTCCATCGCCCTCCGGAACGCGAGCTCGTCGCGCACGCGCCCGAGCCGGAGGAGCAGCTCGTCCATCTCGAACGGCTTCTGGATGTAGTCGCGCGCGCCCTCGCGCATGACTGCCACCGCGTCGTCCACCTCCGCGTGAGCGGTGAACAGGAGGATGGCGGCGTCGGAGTGGAGCTGCCGGATCCGGCGGAAGAGCGCGATGCCATCCAAGCCGGGCAGCCGAACGTCGGTGAGGACGATGTCGAATCGCTCCGCCTCCGCCGCGCGAAGTGCGGCGACGCCGTCCGCCAGGGCCGCGACCGCGTACCCCGCCTTCGTCAGCGCGTCGCGAACGGTGATGCGGACGATGCGATCGTCCTCCACGAGCAGGAGCTTGGTCGGAACGCCGGGCACGGGAACCATCCTAGTCCGGGGCGGGCCCTCGGCACCACGTTCGGAGCGCGGTCGAAGGTGCGCCCTTGACACCGCGGCCGCGAGGACGAACGGTTGATGGGGGCACGTCATGAAAGCTTGGATACTCGTCGCTTCGGCATCCGTCCTGGCAGGGGCTGCGTCCGCGGCCCCGGGCCGCATGCAAGATCCGCCCGGAAACATCGGCGTCGATCAGCCGGGGGGCGTCTCCGCAAAGGAGCGGCACACAGCGCGGGACGCCACGGACACGCTGCGTGGCGGCGGTCGCACCGATGTCATAGCCGGTAAGCGTGCGGCGAGGCGTGCGTCCGGTCCGGCGATCGTCCGTCCGTCATCGGCGCGCAGCACGGTGAAGGAAGGGAGCCCTGCGCGCGCGAGCTTCGGCGGTGCCGAGTCCGGATCGAACACGGTGGTCGCGCCGTCGCAGTCCAGCACGGGTCCAGCCCATGTTGATGGCTCCGGCTCGACCGTGCTCGGAACCGACCTCGGATACGGAACGGGTACCGAGCCCGTGGCCCCTTCCCGATGACTGCCTGCTGATGTGCTCGGCGCCTTCACATGGATCGATGCTTCAGGCTGGCGGGTGACGCGCCCCTCAGGGCGCGTCACCCGCCGATGGCCGCGAGGCTCCGCGTGGTCCCGTGGCATCCCGCGCCGAGGCGGTGAGCCGCCGGCTTCGATTGGACGAGGCGAGCGAGTACGCCCGCGAGGTCGCCGGCGTGCGCGTCCGACGCGAGCCAGCTCCGGAGCGACACGTCGCGGTCTCCGAACAGGCACAGCTTCAGCGCGCCGCGCGACGAGACGCGCAGCCGGTTGCAGGCAGCGCAGAACCCCGCGGTCGAAGGCGCGATGTACCCGACGCTCCCGGCGTGTCCGGCGCGCATGTACTCGATCGCCGGCCCGTCGGTCGGCGCGCGATCTCGCGCGAACCAGCCGCGCCGCTCCAGCTCCGCCGCGACCCAGGCCACCGGCACGTGATGCGCCGCGAAGAACCGCGAGTCGCACCCCGTCGGCATGAGCTCGATGAAGCGGACGGCGATGGGGCGGCGCTCCGTCCATTCGACGAAGCGGTCGAACTCGGCCCGGTCGAGACCCCGGAGCAGGACCGCGTTGACCTTCACCGTCCCGAAGCCCGCGGCGAGGGCGCCCTCGACGCCACGGAGCACGCGCTCGAGCAGTGGCTTGCCCGTCACGGCGCGGAACCGCTCGGGGTCGAGGCTGTCCACGCTGACGTTCACGAACGCGAGCCCCGCGTCCCGGAGCGCCGGGGCGAGCCGCGAGAGGCCGAAGCCGTTCGTCGTGATGCCGACGCGACGGATGCCCGGGACGCCGGAGATTGCCGCGACAATCTCGGCGAGGTCCCGACGGAGCGTCGGCTCGCCGCCGGTGAGCCGGACCTTCTCCACCCCGAGCGTCGCGAACGCCACGACGAGGCGCCGGATCTCGTCGATGGAGAGCGGCGCGTCCGCCCCCGGGGCCGGGCACCACCCGCCGGGCAGGCAGTACGCGCAGCGGAAGTTGCACGCGTCGGTGATCGACAGGCGCAGGTAGTTGAAGCGACGCCCGAGCCCGTCTCGCAGCTCCACGGTGCTCCTCGATTTGCCTCGGAACTGCCGCGGGACGCAGCGGCCGAGGGGCGAACGCACCCCTCGGCCGCGGTTCGAGCCGGATGCCGCGTCAGAAGGAGTACTGCGCGAAGAGGCCGACCTCGTTGTACTTGCCCTTCGCCCCGGCGACGCTCGAGCCGATGGTCCCGTTGGACGTCGACAGCGTGCCGTCCTTCACCTGCTCGCCCTTGTAGACGAGCGCCAGATCCAGCGGCTTGACCGGCTTGTACTGCAGGCCGACGTTCCAGTAGTAGTCCTTCAGGTCGGACTTGGTGTCCTTCTTGGGCTTTACGTAGTCGAACCGGCCGAAGAGCGTGAAGGGCTCGACCAGCTCGACCGAGGCCCAGGCCGAGCCGCCGATGGCCTTGTCCATCGGGACGGTCACGTCGGTGACGATCTTCTTGTCGTAGTTCTTGGCCAGGAAACCGGTCACGCCCACGCGGGCCGGACCGCCCACGAATGCGATCAGCGCGTCGTAGCGGCTGGCGGTGCGGGGCGTCGGGGTCCCCACCACGTTCTGCCCGAGCTTGCCGCCCTGGGCGCCGATCGCGAGGGTCAGCTCCTTGACCGGGCGGACCGAGACGCGGCCCTCGACGGTGGGGGACTGGGTGCGGGTCGGGTCGCCGTAGCCGCGGCCGTTCACGGCGGAGACCGCGTAGGTGGCGAGGCCGTCGACGAGCTTGCCGGACAGGTGGAGGCCCCAGTCCGCCGAGGTGGCGACCTTGATGCGGTCGACGAGGATGTTCTCGACGTACCGGAACCCGTACAGGTCCTCGACGAAGGGCACCCAGGGGAGGTCGGCGGAGCCGGCGCGCAGGACGAGCTCGGGACCGGTCTTGCCCTCGATGTAGGCGTGCTTCACGAAGATATTGTACTTACCGTTGACCTCGTTCCCGACGTCGGAGCGGATCCGCGCCGCGAAGTGCTCGTCGAACGAGTGGTCCACCGTCAGGTAGAAGCGCTTCAGGTCGAGGTTGGTGCCCACCAGCCTGTCCGCGGCGAGGTCCGTCCCATCGTCATGGTTGTCGCGGTAGGTGAAGTCGGCGTAGGCCTTGCCCGAGATCTTCGTGGTCGGGTCGGCGACGGCGGCGGAGGCCGCGCCCACCGCCAGGACCGCTGCGAGTGCGTGCTTGAGGCTCATGGTGTTCGTTTCTCCCGTGTCGGCAGTGAGCCGTCTGGTTCGCCCGGCGCTCGTGCGCCGGGAATGTCGCGACTGGCGCGGGAGGAACGACGTTCTGCCGCAGCCGGCCCCCTGCGCGAACGACCGCCGGCGATCCATGAACGTCGGCTCCTCGGCCGAGCGACGCGCATAGCAAGGCATGGTCCAGGGGAGGAACCGGGCGGATCCGGGCAAGTCACCCTGGAGGGACGTTTCGAAAACGAAACATACTGGCCGCCGCATGCGCCAAGAGCGTTACGGCGAGGAAACGGGATGGGCCACGCGGGATGACCCGAGAAGCTCGCGCGGTCCGCGAGATCGCGTGAACTTATCGTGAAGCTCGTCGCCGGTCGGCTCGCGGAGGGCGCCGATGCGCACTGAGATCGACACCGTCAGCACTGGCGAAGAGGTCTCGACAGACCCTTCACCAGACAGTCGAGCCCTCATGTCCACACCGATGACTCGCCCCTCACCCGGCTCCTCATGCTCGAGACGCTCACCGCGGGCGAGCGCTGCGTCTGCGACCTGCAGCGCATCGTCGGCTCGGACCTGTCGACCATCTCGAAGCACCTCGCCCTCATGCGCGTGGCAGGACTCGTCGCGGATCGACGGCAGGGCCTCCAGGTGTTCTACTGGCTCCGCGTCCCTTGCGTCATGAGCTTCCTCGACTGGTCAATGCGGTGCGCGCCGGTTCGGCGGATCCCGCCGGTGCGTCCGCTGGGCGAGGGGATGCCCGCGGAAGGCTGCGAAACGTCACGCGTTGCCCCTCACGAGCACCGCGGGTTCGATGGCCGCGCCCGGCAGCAATCCGGATCCGTCGCGCCGCGCGGCTCCACCGCCGTGACCCGGCCACGCGCGTCCAGGGCGACGCTGCAGCACCCCTCCACGAGCTCGCGCAGGCGATGCCGACCGCGCTGAACACGCGACTTCATCCCCGAGAGCGAGATACCGGCAAGACGCGCCGCCGAGAGCTGGGTTTGCCCTTCCAGCTCCACGAGCGTGATCGCCTCGCGGTACGGGGAGGGAAGGCGCGCCACGAGCGGGGCAAGGTTGGCGGCCAGCTCGCGTTCGTCGAAGCCTTCGTCCGGCTCGACGGGAGGCACCGCGGGCTCGTCGCCGAGCGATCCGGTATCCGTGGGCGAGAGCTCACGCCGCGCGCGGCTGCGAAGCTCGTCGACGATCGCGCTGCGCGCCACCTGGTACATCCAGGCCGAGAACCTCTCGTCCTCCCGGACCGCGGAAAGGCCTCGGTGAACGCGCAGCAGGATCTCCTGAAGCACGTCCTCCAAGTTGCCGCGAGCAACACGACGGGCGACAAACCGCCGGAGCCGATCCTCGATGGCTCGCCACGCTGCGCGGTTGTCGTCTCGGTCCATCATCAAGGTCGTGCCGACCCCTCCTCACTCACGCACGTGGAGCACGGTTCGGCTTCACGCCCTTGATCGACGCCGACGCGACGAATCGCTCCGCTCCGGTCCCCGGCAACCACTCGCCGATCATGGCGCGGCTCGCCTCGTCCACGCGCACCGAGGTCTCGACGAATCCGGCGGCGTCCAGCCAGCCTCGGAGGTCGTCCACGAGCGCCGCGCCCGCCACGCACCCCATGTACGCCGCGACCCCTTCCCCGATCTCGCAGGGGAGGGGCGCGGTCGCGACCACGTCCGAGAGGGCGATCCGCCCTCCGGGACGGAGGACCCGGAACACCTCCCGCAAGACGGCGGGCTTGTCCGGAGAGAGATTGACGACGCAGTTCGACAGTACGACGTCCACGCTCGCATCCGCGACCGGGAGGTGCTCGATCTCGCCGAGGCGGAACTCGACGTTTTGGGCGTCGAGCTGCTTCGCGTTCGCGCGGGCGCGGGCGACCATCTCCGGCGTCATGTCCACGCCGATGACCCGCCCCTCCGGCCCGACCTGCTTCGCGGCGAGGAAGCAGTCGAAGCCGCCGCCGCTGCCCAGATCGAGGACGTCCTCGCCCGGCCGCAGCGCCGCGATGGCCTGGGGGTTCCCGCAGCCGAGGCCGAGGTTCGCCCCCTCGGGCGCCGCTTCGAGATCCGAGCTCGTGTATCCGAGGGCGAGGCTCGTCGTCGGACTCGCCCCGCAGCAGCCCGTACCGCAGCCGCACCCGGAGCCCTCAACCGCGACCCTGCCGTAGTGCTCTCGCACGGCCTGCCGGATCTCGTCGTTCCCCTGATCAGTCATGGTCCGCTCCTTTTCATATGCTGGTAGACGCCGGACCGGGCAGAAGGACGCGGACGGGGGTGCGGCACGGGGTCGCATCACGGAGCACCCGCGCAGGAGGTGTTCATCGCGCTGCTACGCTCGAGGCCTGTTTCAGCGGCGCGGCTTGTCGCCGGTCGCCTTGCGGAGCGCGTCCTGGAGCGGCGACGGAGGCGGAGGGCGACCATGGCGGCGGGCGTTTCTGCCGATGACCCCGGCCATCCGCAGGAACACATATACGAGCACGACCAGCGACGTGGCGACGATGATCGTCAGCGCTAGCAGTCCTTCTGGCTGAGCGGTTTCCATGTGCCGCCAATACCGGCCCACTCGGCGGCGTGCGCTGCCAAGCGGGGTCGCGTCGGGTGACATCTTGGTGTCACGGGCTCGCTCGACCGGCCGGACTTGCCTCGAGCGTGCCTTCATCGTAGATTGCCGATTCCATGGCACCTCATCTGACGAAGGTCCCGACCTGCGGTCCCGCGCCGGAGTCGAACGATGAGCCCGACCTGAGGCCGGTCGAGGGTGCCGAAGCAGACGAGGAGTTGGCGCTCCTCGCGAAGGCGGTCGGCCACTCCGCCCGCGTCCAGATCCTCCGCCTGCTCGCCCGGAGAGAAACGTGCATCTGCGGCGACATCGTCGACGAGCTTCCGCTCGCGCAGTCGACCGTTTCCCAGCACCTCAAGGTCCTCAAGGAGGCGGGGTTGATCCGAGGTGAGATCGACGGGCCGCGCGTCGGTTACTGCGTCGAGCCCCGCACCCTCCGCCGCCTCAAGTCCCTCGTCGGGAGCCTCTAGATGTCCGAAGCCACCCTCGTCGCGCCCCCGCGCGAAGGCGTCGCCCGCCGCCTCTCCTTCCTCGATCGCTACCTGACGCTCTGGATCTTCCTCGCCATGGGTGCCGGCGTGGCGCTCGGGTTCCTCGTCCCAGGCGTCGTCCCGATGCTCGATCGGATGTCCGTCGGGACGACCTCGATCCCGATCGCGGTCGGGCTCGTTCTGATGATGTACCCGCCGCTCGCGAAGGTTCGCTACGAGGAGCTGCCGCGGGTCTTCCGGAACGGAAAGGTGCTGGCGCTCTCGCTGGTCCAGAACTGGATCGTCGGGCCCATCCTCATGTTCGCGCTGGCTGTCATATTCCTACGCGATCGCCCCGAGTACATGGTTGGCCTGATCCTGATCGGTCTCGCCCGTTGTATCGCGATGGTGATCGTGTGGAACGACCTAGCGAAGGGCGACACCGAGTACTGCGCTGGCTTGGTCGCGTTCAACTCCATCTTCCAGGTGCTGTTCTTCTCGGTCTACGCCTGGGTGTTCATCACGGTCCTGCCGCGTTGGCTCGGGCTATCGGGCGCCGAGGTCCACATCACCATCGGTGAGATCGCGAAGAGCGTGTTCATTTACTTGGGCATCCCGTTCATCGCCGGGATCGCGAGCCGGTTCGGCCTCCGGGCGCTGAAGGGCGAGGTCTGGTACCGGAAGGTCTTCATCCCGCGGATCTCGCCCATCACCCTCGTCGCCCTGCTCTTCACCATCGTGGTGATGTTCTCACTCAAGGGCGAGACGATCGTACAGGTGCCCTTCGACGTGGTCCGCATCGCGATCCCGCTGCTCATCTACTTCGTCCTGATGTTTTTCGTGTCGTTCTTCATGAGCCGGAGGGTTGGGGCGCCGTACGGCCAGACCGTCACGCTCTCCTTCACGGCCGCGTCGAACAACTTCGAGCTTGCCATCGCCGTCGCCGTGGCGACGTTCGGGATCCACCACGGCGCGGCATTCGCCGCAGTAATCGGTCCGCTCGTCGAGGTCCCGGTCCTCATCGGCCTCGTCAATGTCGCGCTGTGGCTCAGGCGCCGGTTTTTCGCCGCTGGCGTGAACGTCGGCGGCGAGGCGCGCGTCGCGTAACCCGCTCGCGTAGGACGCTTGGAGGAGCCTCGTGTTCTCGACAGTCCTCATTCCGACCGACCTCTCGCCCGCTTCTGACCGCGTCGTCGAATGCGCAGCCAAGGCCCTCGTTCCGCTCGGCACCCGATCACTCATCCTCTTGCACGCGCTGGGCATCCGTCATCTCGATGCAATGGCTCCGGCCCTGGCGGCGGCCGCCGAGTCGAGACTCGCTGCGCAGGCCCATGCACTGAGGCAGACTGGCGTCTCCGTGGACGTGGTCACGGCTGCAGGGATTGCGCACGACGAGATCAATCGCGTCGCGCGCGACCGCCGGGTTTCGCTGGTTCTCCTGGGTTCGCAGGGCGCAGGCCTCCTGAGTGAGCTGCGCGTCGGATCGGTGACCCTGGAAACCCTTCACCGATGCGAAGTGCCCGTCCTCCTCGCGCGCGTGACGTGCGACGCGGCGGGTGATGCAGCGATCGATTGCGGCGCGCTCGCGAGGCGCGTGCTGCACCCGACCGACTTCTCCGATGTCGGCGAACGAGCGTTCGCGTACGTGCACGCCCTCGTCGAGCGCGGCGTCGAGGGCGTGTCCCTGCTCCACGTCCAGGACCGCAAGGACCGCTCCCGGATCCAGGGACGTTCCGAGCAACAGCTCGCGGAGTTCGATCAGATCGACCGCGCGAGGCTCGAGCGGCTCGCACGGGACCTGAAGGAGGCCGGAGCGCCGTACGTCAACGTCGAAGTAGCACACGGGTCCCCGATCCAGGAGATCCTCCGCAGCGCAGCCGAAACATCCGACATCCTGATCGTCATGGGCACGCAGGGCCGGGGGTTCATCCCGGAGGTGTTCCTCGGCTCTGTCAGCCATGCCGTCGCACGCTTGGCGAAAGCGCCGGTATTGCTCGTCCCGGGGCGGTCCGTCATCGACGCCCGGTTCTGACCGATATGCGTATGCCCCGAGAGAGGTGAACCGGTGAAGATCGGTGCCTGGCAGTCAGAGGCAGAGGAGCTCCGGAAGCTCGCACCGCGGCACATCCTGTTCCTCTGCGTAGCCAACTCTGCGCGGAGCCAGATGGCCGAGGGCATCGCGCGTTCACTCGCACCCGCAGGCGTAACGGTCTCGTCGGCGGGCTCCCAGCCATCACGCGTGAACCCGCTGGCTATCCGCGCGCTCGACGAGATCGGGATCGACATCCGCTCGCACAAGTCGAAGAGCGTCGACAGCATATCGCCCCTTGGCGTCGACGCGGTGATCACGCTCTGCGCTGAGGAGGTCTGCCCGGTGTTCCTCGGTAAGGCGCGGCGCATCCACTGGGGTCTGCCAGACCCTGCGAGCGCCGGCAACTCCGAGGCGGAGCAGCTCCAGTCATTTCGCGACGTCCGAGACGAGCTGCGCCGGCGCCTCACCGTGGTGTTCAAGACAGAGCGATGATCGAGGGGCCCGTTGACAGAACCCACATACAACGTCCTCTTCCTCTGCACCGGCAATTCAGCCAGGAGCATCATGGCGGAAGCCATCTTGAACCACCTCGGGCGCGGCCGCTTTAGGGCGTATTCCGCAGGCAGTCATCCGAAGGGCGCCGTGGACCCTCTTGCGTTGGAGGAACTTCGGCAGCTGAAGCTCCCACTTGACGGGCTGCGGAGCAAGGGGTGGGACGAGTTCGCGGCTCCTGGAGCGCCGGAGCTGCACTTCGTCTTCATTGTCTGCGACAAGGCTGCTGGAGAGGCGTGCCCCACGTGGTCCGGTCATCCGATCACGGCACTGTGGGGCATCGAGGATCCTGCCGCAGTCGTGACCAGTGAAGCTGCACGCCAAAGAGCATTTAGGATCGCGCTGTCGAGCCTCTCGCGCCGCATCGAACTATTCCTAGCCCTCCCCCTCGAGAAGCTCGACCGACTCTCTTTGGTTGATCGGGTGAGCATCATCGGAAGGTCGTAAGACCTAAAGGAGCACGTTTCATGCCCACCATCCAGGTGTTCGATCCCCCGATGTGCTGCTCCACCGGCGTCTGCGGCCCCGCAGTCGACCCCGCGCTGGTCCGGTTCGCCGCCGACCTCGAGTGGCTCAAGCAGCACGGCGTGAGGGTGGAGCGGTTCAACCTGTCCCAGGACCCGGCCGCGTTCGTCGGCAACCCCGTGGTCACGCAGGCCATCCGCAGCCGTGACGACGCGCTCCCGCTCCTGCTGCTGGACTGGGCAATCATCGCGCAGGGCAGCTACCCGGGGCGGGAGGTGCTCGCCGAGATCGTCGGGGTCGCCACACCGAAGAGCCTCTACACCGAGGCCGTCCAGGAGCTGGTCGCGATCGGCGCCGCCATCGCGTCCAACTGCGAGCCCTGTTTCCGCTTCCACTACGACAAGGCTCGCAAGCTCGGCGTGTCGAAGGACGACATGGCGCAGGCGGTTGCCACCGCCAGGATGGTGAAGGAGGCTCCTGCCCGCGCGGTGCTCGAGCTCGCCGAGCGTTACCTGGCAGCGAAGGTCGAGACGCCGGATTCGCCGAAGGGCTGCTGCCCGCCTACAGAGGCGGCGCCGGTGTCGCTCTCGCAGCCGAGGAAGTGCTGCTGAGGCAGGTCTTCGTCGGCTGCGCGAGCCATGCCGTCGCACGCTCGGCGTGCGGTGCGAACAACCGTCGAGACCACCACCGAGGAAGATAACGACGGAGTCGCGCAACGACTCACCGGCCAGTTCGCCCATCACGAGTCCAGAAAGATGCGCATGCTAAGCATGTCTTTGGCTCAGGGTGCGCACCCTGCAAAACGATGTTGCGCAACGTCGAGACCGCGGTCGCCGAGCTCCATCTCGACCTTCAGGTGGAGCAGGTGACGAGAGTTCAGAAGATGCTCGAGGCTGGCATCACGGGCACACCCACCTTGATGGTCAATGGCGAGATCAAGTCCGTCGGCCGGGTGCTCGGCGTGGACGCAATCAAGGCGATCCTCGGCGCTTCCCGCGCGGAGACCAGCAAGTGAAGACACCCACCCTCGTGGCCTCGCTCATCATCGCCGCCGGGATCGTCGCGATTCCGCTGTATGAAGTCGAACGGGGCGCCGAGCACAGCGGCAGCGCAACCGCCGCAGTCGAGGACTCGTCTTTCGGAGACCGGAGCAGCGGTGCCCCGATTCGTCGACCTGGGCACAACGACCTGCGCACCATGCCGGGTAATGCTCGGCGTCATGCAGGATCTGGAGCGGGACTATCCCGACTCCTCTCCATGAACGCCAGTGGACCTTCAGGGCCGCTGCGCAACTGCTGAACGTGCCGGTCGAAGTGGTCTGGCACGACCGCAGGCTCGGCATACTCCGAAGCACCCGCTCTCCGACAACCGGACGGCGCATCACGTGTCCGAGCTGCGCGCCTTTCTCGAGGATGCGATGCGTGCGTCCACGAGCCACCTCGTGTTCCCACGGCCTGACGGCAAGCCGTACGACCCGCGGACCCGCTTCCGGCTCGTCGACCACCTCCGCCGTGCCCTCTGCGCCATCGGCGACGTCGTCGGCTACGACCACTCGTGCCGTCGCGCCGGCGCGCGCGCAGGCGTATGTCGACGCGCGCGCAGGCGTATGTCGGCGCGCGCGCAGGCGTATGTCGACGCGCGCGCAGGCGTATGTCGACGCGCGGCAGGCGTATGTCGACGCGCGCGCAGGCGTATGTCGACTGGAACGCGTTCGAGATCGATGTCCTCCTTCCAGCCCAAAGACCTCGCCCGGCCGCGTGCCAGCGTAGAGCATCGTCGCCGCCGCCCAGCGCCAGGGCGCCGCGACGGTCGGCGCCGGGAGCGCGGCGAGGAGCGGCCGGACCTGCTCGCGGCGGAGCGTCTCGTATTTCCGCTTCGGAACCTTCCGCCGCTTCACCCACTGGACCGGGTTCTCGGTCGCCCAGAGGCGGTGCTTCGGGTCCCGGGCGCACTCGAACATCCGGAACACGCCGGCGCGGAGGTGGTTCAGGCTCTGCGGGCCGAGCTCGCCCCGGTCCTCCTTCTCGTCGAGGACGTCGAGCTTCTCGGCGAACGCGCCGCTCGTAGCTGGCGTGAGGAGGAACGACCGGAGCGGCGCCAGGTGCTTCTCGAGGAACGCGCGGTAGTCCTCGGTCGACGAGCCGCGGCGCCGCCGCCCCTCCCGGTTCCACCACTGGTCCCAGATGTCGCCGACGGGAATGCGGTCGGGCTCGTTCTCGAGTCCCTTCGCGATGCGATCGGCGTGCTTCTCCCGCTCACGCGCGTACTCGGGGGTGGACGGCGACGTGACGCGTTGACGGCCACCGGCGCTTTGGCCATCCTGCCAAGCATCCGGGTCCACGGGAGGGACGATGGAGATCAGGGTGGTCGGCGCCGGCTGCGCGCGTTGCCGGCGCGCGCTCGAGGAGGCCGAGAAGGCGATCGCCCTCGCGGGCGTGACGGCGAGCGCCTCGCGGACGAGCGACGTCGCGGAGCTCATCCCGTTCCGCATCGCCTCGACGCCGGCCGTGTTCGTGGACGGCGTGCTGCGGTCCGCCGGACGGGTCCCGACCGCGCGCGAGATCGCGTCGTGGCTACGCCCCGCGGCGCCGGTCGACCCGGCGCCGAGCCCGACGCGCTCGCTCACGGGGCTCGTCGCGGCTTGCGCGGCGGGGCTCGTCCTCTCCGTCCTCCTCGCGGTCCTGCACGTCCGCGCGAACACCGGCGCCGCCGGGAGCTTCTGCGCGGTGAACGCCGAGATCGACTGCGACGCGGTGGCCCTCAGCCCGCATTCCATCCTCCTCGGCGCGCCGATCGCCGCGTGGGGCGTCCTCGTCTACGTCGCGATGGGGCTGCTCGCCGGGTCGGGGCTTCGCCGGGCGCGCCCACACCCGCGCTGGCCCGCCGGCCTCCTCGCGGTGGCGGCGGGGGCGGGCGTCGTCGCGTCGGGCTGGCTGGCGTGGCTCAGCGAGGTCCGCATCGGCGCGTTCTGCATCGTGTGCGCCGGGTGCTGGGCGGCGAACGTGGCCATCGCCGGGCTCGCCTGGCGCGCGACCTCGTCCGGCGGGGGGTTCGGCCCGTGCCTCGCTGCGGATCTCGCCGCGATGCGCCGCCGCCCGGCGCACGCGGCGACGGCGCTCCTCGGGGTCGCGGGGGTCGCGGCCGCCCTGGCGCTCCTGTACCCGCCGTACTGGAAGGGGCCGTGGTGACGGCGAATGCGCCTGGAGCGGACGCCTGCCGGGAGCTCGGTGAGCGCGTGCGCGCGTTCCTCGGTCCGTTCCTGCGGCGGCGCACGTTCGCCGCGGGCGACCTGTGTGGCGCGGGGCGACGACGCGGCGATGCTCGTCTCCATCGAGACCGGGCGCATCAAGATTCATCGCGTCCTCCCGGAAGGCGAGGGCGTGACGCTCTACCTGTTCGGCCAGCGACACGTTCGGCTTCATGCCCTTCCTCGCCCCTCGCCCCTCGCCCTCCTGGGCCTCCTCCGGGTCGACGCGCGCTCGATGCGATCAAGGCCTCACGGAGCGCCCGTCGCGCGAGCTCGCCGCCGCCGTGGGGGTGGCGCCCGAGAGCTTCTCCCGGGCCGCCAGCGCTCGTGAAAGAGGGCGTCATCCACCGGCTCGGGCCGCGCCGCCATCAGATCCTCGATCCTGCCGCCCAGCGCGGGGCTGCCGAGCGCTCGAGGATCGGGCTCTGACGGACCTCCGGCTTCAATCTGAAGCGAGTGCGTGCGAGGCGAGCTCGCGCAGGAGCCGTTTCGTGGCGTCCTTGTCCGGGAACGAGATGGCGTCGCCCGGGCACGCGGGCGCGCACTTGTCGCACAGGACGACGCACCGATCCGGCGCGACCACCCGCGCGACCCCCTCCTGCTCGTCCAGCGCGTAGACGCCGTTTGGGCACTCGTCGAGGCACGCGCCGCATCCGCTGCAGCGCTCGACATTTACGGTCGGCGCCCAAGGGATGCGCTCCCTCGGGATTCCCATGAACGTTCGGAGCTGGACCATGGGACACCTCAACCCGCGACGGGATCGGGCCGATCCACCGCGGCGCGAATCTTCGCGAAGACCGCGTCGGTGTCCTCCTGCGCCATGCTGATCGGGATCCAGTGCTCGCGATCCATCGGCACGCCGGCGCGAGCGAATCCGTCCCGAAGCAGCTTCTCCTGACGCTTCTCCGCGCACGCTGGGGTGACGACGGTGAGGTCGGGCCGGAGCACCCGGGCCATGAGCCGCTCGCCGTCCTCTTCGCACAGGCGCGGATGCAGCGCCATGTACTCTATCCCCTCCCCGAGCTCCAGACGCACGCGCTCGGCGAGCGACCAGAAGTCCACCTTCTCCATGCTCGGACACGAGCCCGAGCACGTGCAGAAGAGGACGGCCTTCGCCTTCGCGGGAAGCGGTCCGGTGTCGCTCATGACGTCCTCCTGTCCTCGCGGCAGTCGCCATCGACGCGAGGCTCTAGTTGGCATTTTAGCCAACTCCTTCACCCGGCCCGCTGCGGCAGACGACCACGCCCCCTCGGAGGAGACTCATCCGACCGCGCCGGCGCGAGTGACCGGCTCAGGCCGAACCGTGAACACACGAAGCCGCCGCATTCGAACCTCGGCGAACGTGCAGCCTGCCAAGTATGCCCAAGGAGGCGATCTACTCGCCGACCGGCAAGAGCAGGAGGAGGCGCGGCATGCGGACGAAGCAGCCCCCCGAACGGTCAAACGCGCCGGCGCACTCCTAAGATTTCGTCATCGCCGGCGGCAAACAAATTGCCGGCGAGCTCGTTCGGCTCCCCATTCTGACCGGATCGCGTGCGCATTCCCGGCTCTCCAGAGATCCACACAGTTGGGCACTCTGTTGAGGTTTCGGTTGGTTGCCCAAACGAGCGAGGCGGACGCAGAGGCTCTTAACCAAGCCTGCACTTCCCCCTTCAACTCCTATGGAAGCTCCATAACCACGGTTACCTTGTGGTCGGCGCACGGAATCGTCGCGCTCGAGCTTCGTTGAGTTCGCCTCGGCGGCCGACGATCAGGCTCACTCGACCATAATCGCCAGCGCGAGGGGCACATTCTTGATCAGGCACCTCTTCGCGGTGCAGACGCTGAAGGAGAACGTCCCGGCGAACTTCGCTGGCCCCTTCTTCTCGGGAACGAACTCCACGGCGAAGTCCGCTGCGCAGGCGTCGTTGGAGTCGTCCTCGCAGAGCGTCTTCTTGCCGGCGGTCAGTTTCAGGCGCACTCCTGCAAACTTGAGTGCCTCTGCGCCGTCGGGCTTGAACGTCACCGGGTACTCGGGGTTCACGTGGTAGCCCTTGTATGCGGTGACCGTTAACGTGACCGCGCCCTTCATGCCGGCCGCGTACGGCGCCTTGCTCGCCAGGCCAACCGCGTACTCGTCTGCATCGAGAGGCGTGGCCAGGACAACGAGAGCCATGAACAGTGCCGGGAACATGACACGAGGATAGCCGGAAGGCTTCACCGAGCACCACCTGCAGCGTCATCTGCCAAGCTGGCACCGCGCGCTGGCCGCTCCTTCCCTCTTGCTTGAGACCCGACCCTGCTTGGCCATCCCGCCAAGTCCGTCGCGGGAGATCGGTGTCCGGAGCGCGCTCCTGCACCTCGCCGCCGATGCAGGGGCGTCCGGAGCGGTGGTGGTGGGCGGCGCGCTCATGTGGCTCGGGTTCCCCGGGGTCGACGGTCGCCTCGGTCCGCAACGCGCACAAGGGCGTGA
>NZ_BAZG01000006.1 GCF_000964525.1 Anaeromyxobacter sp. PSR-1 | reverse complement strand
CCCCGCCGCGGCCGGCGGCGCGGCGGACGGAGCGGCGGACGGCTGCGGCGCCGAGGCCGGTGAACCGTCGGTGCAGCAGGCGGCGAGGAGCGCCAGGGGGACGGCCGCGAGCACGAGGGTGCGCATCCGCGGAAGGTAGCGCGGCGCGGGCGCGCCCGGCCAGCGCGGCGTGCGCATCCGGCGGGGTGCGCCCCGGCGCGGCGCTATGATGGCCGGCCGATGCCCACCTCGCACGCCATCCCCGGCCTGCCACCCCTCGAGCCCCGCGCCCCGGAGTCCCAGGAGCGGCTCGCCCGCCTCGAGAAGAAGTTCCCCGGCCGGATCGCCGCGGTGCGCGAGGCGTGCGCCTACGCGCCGGATCCCGACCTGGCGCTCGCCGGCATCGAGCGGTACGTGGACGGCGCCGGCGCGCTGCCCGCCGAGCCGGACCTGCTGGAGGCGCTCGCGCTCCTCTGCGGCGGTTCGCGGCTGGTCTCCGCCCTGCTCGCGCGCGACCCGCGGCTGCTCCGCCGCGCCGCCCGCTCGCCGCACCTGCTCCGCCCGCGCACCGAGGCCGACCTGCGCCGCGTGCTCTCCCGGACCGCACGCCGCCTCGAGCCCGAGGACGTGGACGGCTTCCACCGCCTGCTCCGGCGGCTGCGCGCGCGCGAGGTGGTGCGCATCGCGCTCCGCGACCTCCGCCGGGCCCGGGTGAAGGAGATCACCGCCGAGCTGTCCGCGCTCGCCTGCGCCTGCGTGGACGCCGCCATCCGCTTCCACGACCGGCTCCTGCGCGCCCGCCACGGCGCCCCGGCCGGCCTGGCCGGGCGCGAGGCCGGCGCCGGGTTCTGCGCCATCGCCATGGGCAAGCTCGGCGCGCGCGAGCTCAACTTCTCCTCCGACATCGACCTCATCTACGTCTACGGCCAGGACGGCCAGACCGACGGGCCGAAGCCGCTCACGCACTTCGCCTACTACGCGAAGCTCGCCGAGCACGTCACCGAGGCCATCGCCAAGCCCACCGAGGACGGCTTCGTGTTCCGGGTGGACCTGAACCTCCGGCCGGACGGCCGGAGCGGGCCCATCGTGAACAGCATCCCGGCGGCCGAGTACTACTACCAGGCGTTCGGGCGGACCTGGGAGCGCAACGCGCTGGTGAAGGCGCGCCCCGGCGCCGGCGACCTCGCGGTGGGCGACGAGCTGGTCCGGCACCTCGAGCCGTTCGTGTGGCGGCGCAGCCTGGACCTCGACGTGGTGGCGGAGATCCAGGCGATGAAGGCGCGCATCGACGCCCGCGCCGGCGCCGAGGGCAAGGACGACCTGAAGCTGGGCCGCGGCGGGATCCGCGAGGTGGAGTTCTTCGTCTCGGCGCTGCAGCTCCTGCACGGCGGGCGCGACGAGGGCCGGCCGCTCCGCGAGCGCGCGGTGCTGCCGGCGCTGGAGCGGCTCCTGTTCGCCGGCGTGGTCCCGGCGAAGGACCGCGACGAGCTCGCCGACGCGTACCTGTTCCTGCGCCGCGCCGAGCACCGCGTCCAGATGGTGGACGGCGCGCAGACGCAGCGCCTGCCGCCGCCCGGCGAGCGGACCGGCCTGGCCCGCGCCATGGGGTACGCCTCCGAGCAGGCGTTCGAGGCGGTGCTCTCCGACCACCGCGAGCGCGTGGCCCGCCACTTCGCCGGCCTGCTCGGCACCGGCGCCGGCGCCGCCCCGCTCGATCCCGAGCTGGCGCTGCTGGCCGACGCCGACGTGCCCGCCGATCGCCGCGCCGCCATCGCGACCCGCCGCGGCCTCGCCGACCCGGACCGCGCCATCGCCGCCATCGACTCGATGGCGCGGCGGCGCACGCCGTTCTCGCCGCTCGGCGATCCCGCCGCGGCCGTGTCGCTCCTCGCCGACGCGCTCGGCACGCCGGATCCGGACCAGGCGCTCTCGCACCTGGCCGACTTCGCCGCCGCGCTCCGCAACCCCGACCCGTACTTCAAGATGCTGGCCGAGCACCGCCGCATCGCCCGGCTGCTGCTCTCGCTGTTCGGCACCTCCGACTTCCTCTCCAAGCGCTTCCTGCGCCACCCCGAGCTCATCGACCTGCTGCTCCGCGAGGACCAGGTGGTGCTGGAGAAGACGCTCGACGAGCTCCGCGCCGAGGTGCGCGAGCGCCTCGCGGCGGTGGACCGCACGCTGCCGCTCGACGACCTGCTGGAGCACGAGCTGGGCGAGCTGCGCCGCTACAAGAACGAGGAGGTGCTGCGCGTCGCCATCCACGACATCGCCGGCACCGTGGACCTGCCCAGCGTCGCGGGCCAGCTCTCGGACCTGGCCGAGTCGTGCCTGGAGGCGTGCCTCACCCTGGCCGAGGACGAGGCGCGCGCCAAGGGCGTGCTGCCCCCCGGGCGGCTCTGCGTCATCGGCATGGGGAAGCTGGGCGGGCGCGAGCTCGGCTACCACTCCGACCTCGACCTCATCTTCCTCTACCCCGGCGGCGCCGAGCCCGGCTTCGAGCGCTACGCCCGGCTCGCGCAGCGCTTCATGTCGTTCCTGCAGATGCCGCTGCGCGAGGGGCGGCTCTACCAGATCGACACGCGCCTGCGCCCCTCCGGCAACCAGGGCGCGCTGGTGATCGGGGCCGAGGGCTTCGTGCGCTACCACACCGGCGAGGCGCTCCCGGGCGGCGCCGCGCGCGACGGCGCGGCCGGCGCGGTGCGCAGCCAGCTCTGGGAGCGCCAGGCGCTGCTCCGCGCCCGCTTCGTGGCCGGCGACCGCGCGCTGTTCGAGGACGTGAACGCGCGCGCCATCGTGCCGGCGGTGTACGGCCGGCGCGAGGACCCCGCCGCGCTCGCCGCCGAGATCCGGCGCATGCGGGAGCGGATGGAGTCGGAGCTGTCGCGCGAGGCGTCGCACGGGAAGAACCCGAAGACCGGGCGCGGCGGCCTGGTGGACGTGGAGTTCGCGGCGCAGTACCTCCAGCTCGCGCACGGCCACGACCACCCCTCCATCCGCACCCCCTCGACGCCGGTCGCGCTCCGCGCGCTGCGCGCCGCGGGCCTGCTGCGCGAGGCCGAGCACGAGGCGCTCGCGCGCGGGTACGAGTTCCTGCGCCACGTGGAGCTGCGCCTGCGCATCGTCCACGACTTCACCATCGACCACCTGCCCGCGAGCGGGCCGCCGCTGCACCAGCTCGCGCGGCGGCTCGGCTACTACGGCGCGGAGCCGGGCGCGCGCTTCCTGGCGGAGTACGCGCGCGTCACCGCGGCGGTGCGCCAGGCGTTCGAGGACGTCGTCCGCTAGCCCGCGCCCGCGCCCGGCGGCCGGGTGCGCCGAGGTGGGGTACGGGGGCGTCGGGGCCGCGGCGTAGAATGCGCGCGCCCCCGATGCGCCCCGTCCCGCCCGAAGACCCGCTCGACCTCCACCACGAGGCCATCCGCCCGTTCGAGGAGGCCGAGGCCGCGCTGGTCCGCTCGGTGGTGAGCACGCCCGCGTGGCTGTCCGAGCGCGACGAGGCGGCGCTGCGCTACGCGCTCAACCTGGCGCGGGTCGGCCGGGTGCGCGCGCAGGACGGCGGCGAGGTGGACGTCGCGCCGGCGCTCGCGCCGTTCCGCGAGGACGTCCGCCCGCTCGTCTCGGCCCTGCTCGCGCCGGGCGGGCCGGACCGCGCCGCGGCGACCGGGATGGTGCCGAACCTGTCGCTGCGCGCCCGCGCGTTCCGGGCGCGGGCCGTGGCGGCGGCGGAGGGGCGGCTCGCGCCGGGCGCGCTCGACCGCGAGATCTGCGAGAAGGCGCTGGTGCTGGTGTGCGGCGGCGGCGGCGGCGTGGCCTGGTCGTACCTGGGCGCGTTCGCGCTGCTGGAGCAGTACGGCCTCGTGCCGCGGCTGCTCGCCGGCACGAGCATGGGCTCGGTGCTGCTCCTGTTCCGGGCGCGCCGCGCGCGCTGGAACCCGGACGACGTGGACGAGGCGCTGAGCGGGCTCTCCTTCCGCACGCTGTTCCGCTTCCTCCAGACCGGGAACCGCTACGGCCTGCCCGCGGCGCTGCGCCTGTACCTGCGCGCCGCCATCGGCGAGTTCCTGAAGGGCCCCGACGGCCACCCGCTCACGCTCGGCCAGCTGGCCGTGCCGCTGGTGGTGGCGGTCACCGGGATCCGCAACGGCGCCCTGCCCCGCGACCCGGGCTACTACGAGCACCTGCTCGACCTGGACGCCCGCGCGCCGCGCCCGAGCGCGCTCACCCGCATGTTCTCCGACGTGCTCCAGGCGGTGGGCGAGCTCATCGTGCAGCGCGACCGGTTCGCGCGCATCTACCTGGGCGCCGACGCCGAGACCCACGCGTTCGACGCCATCGACGCGGTGGGGTTCTCCTCCGCCCTCCCCGGCGTCATCCACTACGACGTGCTGCGCGACGACGAGCGCATGCACCGCCTGCTCGCCGCCCTGCTCGAGAAGCACGACGTGTTCCGGCTGGTGGACGGCGGGCTGGTGGACAACCTCCCGGCGCGGGCGGCCTGGTCCACGGTGCAGCGCGGCGCCATCGGCACGCGGAACGCGTTCGTGCTGGCGCTGGAGGGCTTCGCGCCGAAGCTCTCCCAGCCGCTCTGGTTCGGCCTGGAGCAGCTCGCGGCGCAGAACGTCACGCGCAACCGGCCGTTCGCGCACCACCACCGCTCCTTCCAGAAGGTGCTCTCGCCGGTCGAGATCGTGCCGTCGCAGGAGGAGCTGCGGCACGCCATCCACGCCGGCAAGGCCGAGCTGCACCCCGACATGCCGTTCGTCGCGCGCATGGTGCGGCCCTTCCCGCCGCTCGCCTGACCGCGCGCCCGCGCTCCACCGGCGGTGCGCCCCCGCGCACGGTGCGATTGAATCCCGCGGCCCGTTGGGGCATCTTCGTCGACCCACTCCCACCAACCTCGGAAGGGCCACGATGATCAAGGCGGACAGGATCTGGCTCGACGGAAAGCTCGTCGCCTTCGAGGACGCGAAGGTCCACGTCCTCACCCACGCGCTCCACTACGGCATCGGCGTGTTCGAGGGGATCCGCGCCTACGAGCAGGCCGGCGGGGGCTCGGCGGTGTTCCGCCTGCGCGAGCACATCCAGCGCCTGTTCGACTCGGCGCGCATCATGCTCATGGAGCTCCCGTTCTCGCCCGGCGACGTCGAGCGCGCCTGCGTCGAGGTGCTGAAGGCGAACGGCCTGAAGGCCGGCTACATCCGCCCGCTCGCGTTCTTCGGCGCCGGCTCCATGGGCGTCGGCGCGCCGAACCCGGTGCAGGTGCTCGTCGCGGCCTGGCCCTGGGGCGCCTACCTCTCCGAGGAGGGCATGGCGAAGGGCATCCGCGCCAAGGTCTCGTCCATCGCCCGCCTCCACATCGGCGGCCAGATGGTGCGCGCCAAGGTGTCCGGCCAGTACGTGAACTCGTTCCTCGCCACCCGCGAGGCGGCGCTCGCCGGCTACGACGAGGCCATCCTGCTCGACGCCGACGGGTACGTGGCCGAGGGCTCGGGCGAGAACGTCTTCATCGTGAAGAACGGGGTGCTGCAGACGCCGCCGCTCTCCTCGCCGGTGCTGGACGGCATCACCCGCAACGCGGTCCTCCGCCTCGCGGCCGACCTGGGCATCCCGGTGAAGGAGGAGAAGTTCACCCGCGACACCGCCTACCTCGCCGACGAGCTGTTCCTCACCGGCACCGCCGCCGAGGTCACCCCGGTCCGCGAGCTCGACAACCGGCGCATCGGCAAGGGCGAGCCGGGGCCGGTGACGAAGCGCATCTCGGAGGCGTTCTTCAAGGCGGTCGGCGGCGCGGACCCGAAGCACCGCGAGTGGCTCACGCCCTACTAGGGACCTGCGCCGCTTCGCCGGGCCCCAACAGGGCTCCCGCCGGCGAGCCATCACACATCCTGCCGACAGGAGGGCCGTTTTCCGGGCGGTTGCCCCCGGAGGACGGCCCTCGCGCGCTCGGGGGACGGAACAAACCTCCCCCCCGGCCGGTTCCATCCGCCGAAGGGCAATTCCGTTGACCTTTCGCGAACGATTCGGCTAGATTCCCCGGACTTTCCGTGGGGCCCACCAAGGAAATCGCCTGAGATGCCGAAGGGTTCGACCGGCTCCGTGCGCTGACCGCCCCGGGCCGATCCCCCTCGCGCAGAGGAGCACCCAAGATGCGGACCCGATACGTCGACATCGACGATCGCATGGAGGATCTCGCTGACCGCCTCCGCGGCGATCCGGAGATCGTCCAGGACTTCCTCGCGCGGTACGAGCTGTCGTGGCTCTACCACGAGAACGCGCTCGAGGGCGTCGTGTACTCGAGCCAGGAGCTCGCCACCGCGCTCGCGAACGCGCCGCTCGCCGACGTGACGTTCGTGAGCGCGCTCCAGGAGATCCGCAACCACAAGGTGGCGCTCGACCTGGTGCGCGAGGAGGCGGCGGCCAAGAAGCCGAAGCTCAACCTCACCACGGTGAAGAAGCTGTACGAGACGCTCGGCCACGGGATCGAGGGCCGGAGCGTCGCCGAGTACCGCAAGGACATGCCGCTCCACCGCGCGTACTTCCACGACATCGCGCAGCCGGCGAAGATCCAGCCCGCCCTGCAGAAGCTGCTCGAGGCCACCGAGGGCGCCGACTTCCGCAACGCGCACCCGATCCAGCAGGCCTGCAAGCTGCACCACGGCTTCATGCAGGTGTTCCCGTTCACCGAGAACTCCGGCCGCGTGGCGCGCCTGCTCGCGAACCTCGTCCTGCTGCACGCCGGGTACGAGCTGCCGGTCATCGTCCACGCGACCGACCGCCAGCGGTACTACGAGTCGCTGCGCCTGCCCGACACCATCCTGCGCGACCTGACGATGGAGGCGCTCGACAACGCCCTGTCGCAGGCCGAGAAGTACTTCGCCGAGGCGCCGCGGGCCCGGAAGGCCGCCCGCTAGGCGACCGCTCGCGGCAGGGCGTATGCCCCGGTTGGGTGGCGCACATGGGCCTCCCCTGTGCGCCGGCGCCCGGCGAGCGGGGGGCTCCGGGCGCACGGGCGGCGTGCAACCTGCCGACAGCACTGGATTTTGGGGCTCCCCCCGCCCGCGGCCGTCCGAGCATGGCGGGGCGGGGGCCGGCTATTGTATAGCTACGCCCCCCTATGCTCCTGGGAGCACATGAAGGCATCGCCGGTGGGGTCTCGACCGCGTTCGCGCGCGCCGAGGCCGACGGCGCCGACTGCCTGCAGATCTTCACCCGCAACGCGCGGGGCTGGGCGGCGAAGCCGCTCGAGCCCGACGAGGTGAAGCGCTTCCAGGGCGAGGCCCGCCGCACCCGCAAGCCGGTCGCGGCCCACTCCTCCTACCTCATCAACAGCGCCGCCGCCGACCGCGACCTGCGGAAGAAGAGCTGGGACGCGCTCGCCGACGAGCTGGACCGGTGCGAGCGGCTCGGCATCGCCGGGCTCATCTTCCACCCCGGCAGCAACGAGGACGCGGCCGAGGGCCTCCGGCTGGTCGCGGAGGGGATGCAGCGCGCCCTCGAGAAGGTCCCCGGCAAGGCGAAGCTCCTCGTCGAGACCACCGCCGGCCAGGGGTCCAGCCTGGGGTGGCGGTTCGAGGAGATCGCGGCCATCCGCCAGGCGATCCCCGGCGCGGCCCGCCGCCGCACCGGCGTCTGCGTGGACACCTGCCACCTGTTCGCCGCGGGCTACGACCTCACCACCGAGGAGGGATACCACCGCACCTTCGACGAGCTCGACCGCGTGGTCGGCCTCTCGAACGTGCGCGCGTTCCACCTCAACGACTCGAAGAAGCCGCTCGGGTGCCGGGTGGACCGGCACGAGCACATCGGGCAGGGCGCCATGGGGCTGGGCCCCTTCCGCCACCTGGTGAACGACCCCCGCTTCGCGGAGATCCCGGGGTTCGTGGAGACCGAGTCGCGATTCAAGGAGAACATCGAGGTCCTCCGCGGCCTCGTACGCCGATGAAGGTCCACCTCCCCATGCGCCAGCCGCCCGACGAGCCGCAGAAACCGCGGACCCGCCCGGAGGTCCGCGCCGCCCGGATGACGCTCTACCCCCGCGGTGGCGAGTCGCCCCGCGCCAAGCTCGATCGCCTCATCCAGTACGCCCGCTCGCACGAGCGCGCGCTCATCCTCACGCACGACAACCCGGATCCCGACTCCATCGCCGCGGGCGTCGCGCTCGCCTACCTGCTCGAGAAGCTCGCCGGGGTGGAGGCCATCGTCGCCTACGGCGGCATCGTGGGGCGCGCCGAGAACCGCGCGCTCATCAAGGTCCTGAAGCTGCCGGTGGTCCCCATCGCCCGCGTGGTCTTCGACGACTACGACCTCATCTGCATGGTCGACACGCAGCCGGAGCAGGGGAACCACTCGCTCCCGGCCCGCCACTTCCCCGACGTGGTCATCGACCACCACCCCGAGCGGCCCGACTCGCACCTCGCGCCCATCGCCGACGTGGGCGGCCCCATCGGCGCCACCTCCACCGTGCTCGCGGAGTACTTCCGCGCGAGCGGCCTGAAGGTGCCCGCCGGCCTCGCCACCGCGCTGTTCTACGGGATCAAGGCGGACACCCGCGACCTGGGCCGGCAGACCACGCCCACCGACGTGGACGCGTACCTGTGGCTGTTCCCGATGACGGACAAGGACGCGCTGGGCGCCATCGAGCACCCGCTGCTGCCCGAGGACTACTTCCGCCTCTACCACACCGCCATCGAGCGGGCGCAGGTCTACGGCGAGGTGGTGATCTGCGATCTCGGCACCATCTACACGCCGGACATGGTCGCGGAGATCGCCGAGCGCTTCATGTACCTCGAGGACATGAAGTGGTCGCTCGCGTTCGCGCAGTACGAGGACGCCCTGTTCTTCTCGGTGCGCACCACCGACCGGCGCATGAACGCCGGGCGGCTCATCCGCGAGGTCATCGAGGCTCGCGGCGGCTCCGCCGGCGGCCACGGCACCATGGCCGGCGCGCGCCTGCCGGTGAAGGGCCTCGGCGCCGCGGCGAACCGCAAGCTGCGCGAGGAGGTCGTGAAGGACTTCCTCGACGCGTTCGGCGTGCGCGCGCGCAAGCCGAAGAAGCTCGTCTAGCCCTGCCCTGCCGGGCCGGCCGGAGCGCGCCGGTGATCTACCTCGACCACAACGCCATCACCCCCATGCGGCCCGAGGCCCGGGCCGCGGTGCGCGACGCGCTGGAGGTGTTCGGCAACCCAAGCTCGGTCCACGCGGCCGGGCGCGCCGCGCGCGACCTGCTCGACGGCGCCCGGGAGCGGGTGGCCCGCGCGGTGGGCGCGGCGCCCGCCGAGATCGTGTTCACCTCCGGCGCCACCGAGGCGGCCGCGCTCGCGATCCGGGGCGTGCTCGGGGCCGCGCCCGCCGGGCGCCGGCGGCTGGTGGTCACGGCGGTGGAGCACCCCTGCGTCCTCTCGCTCGCGCGCGCGCTCGAGCGGGCCGGCACGCCGCTCACGGTCGTCCCGGTGGACCGCCGCGGCCAGGTGGACCCGGAGGCGTTCCGGGCCGCGCTCGGGCCGGACGTGGCGCTCGCCTGCGCCATGCGCGCGAACAACGAGACCGGCGTGGTGCTGCCGGTGCCGGCGCTCGCCGCCGCGGCGCGCGACGCGGGCGCCCCGTTCTTCTGCGACGCGGTGCAGGCGGCCGGGAAGATCCCGCTCGACGTGCGCGCGCTCGGCGCGGACCTGGTGGCGCTCACCGGGCAGAAGTTCGGCGGGCCGCGCGGGGCCGGCGTGCTGTGGGTCGCGCCCGGGCTGCCGCTCGCGCCGGTGCTGGGCGGCGAGCAGGAGCGCGGCCGCCGCGCCGGCACCGAGAACCTGCCCGGCATCGCCGGCCTGGCCGCCGCGCTGGAGGCGGCCGTCGCCGCGGTGGCCGAGGAGGGCCCGCGCCTGGCGGCGCTCCGCGACCGGCTCGAGGCCGGGCTCCTCGCCGCGGTGCCGCGCGCGCGGGTGAACGGCGCCGGCGCCCCGCGCCTGCCCGGCACGCTCTCCATCACGCTCGAGGGCTGCGACGCCGAGGCGCTGCTCATGGCCATGGACCTCGAGGGCGTGTGCGCGAGCGCCGGCTCCGCGTGCCACTCCGGCTCGACCCGGCCCTCCGGCGTGCTGCTCGCGCTCGGCCTCTCCGACGCGGACGCGCGCGCGACGCTGCGCCTCTCGCTCGGCTGGACCACCACCGCCGACGACGTGGACGCGGCGCTCCGGATCGTGCCGCCGCTCGCCGCGCGGGTGCGCGGCGCCATCGCCGGCCCCGCGTAGCGGCCGCTACGCCGCCCCGAACAGCCCCCGCACCACCGCCGCGATCGCGAGCGGCGTGCCCACCGCCGGGTCGTACAGGGCCGCGATCTCCGCCGCCGCCGCGGCCGCGCTGGCCGGCCGCCGCGCCGGGTCGCGGGAGAGGCAGCGGAGCACGAGCGCGTCGAGCGCCGGCGGGATCTCGCGCCGCAGCGACGACGGCGCGCGCGCCTCGCCCGCCAGCACGCGCCGGCCCACCTCGTTCACGTCGCGCCCCGGGAACGCGGGGCGGTCGGTGAGCAGCTCGAACAGCACCGCGCCCAGCGCGAACAGGTCGGACGCCGGCGTGGGGCGCTCGCCGCGCAGCTGCTCGGGCGAGAGGTACTGCACCTTGCCGAGCGCGCCCGGGCCCGGCGCGCCCGCCGCGCCGGGCGTGAGCGCCACGCCGAAATCGCCCAGCTTGATCTCGCCCAGCCGGGAGACGAACACGTTCGACGGCGAGACGTCGCAGTGCACGATGCCGAGCGGCGCCCCGGCCGCGTCCACCCCGGCGTGCGCGTGCGCGAGCGCCTCCGCCAGCACCTGCGCCGCGTACGCGGCGAAGTCCACCGGGAGCAGGATCCCGCGCTCCGCGCAGCGGGCCAGGATCTCCTTCAGGTTCCGCCCGTCCACGTACTCCATCACGATGAACGGCGCGCCCGAGGCCACGCCCGTCTCGAGCACCTCGACGATGCCGGGGTGCCGCAGGCGCCGCGTGACGGCCGCCTCCTGCTCGAACAGCGCCACGAAGCCGGGGTCGCGGGCGAGGTCGGGCCGGAGCCGCTTCAGCGCCACGGTCTGGCCCGCGAGCGGGCCCTCGAGCGCGACCGCCCGGAAGACCTCGGCCATGCCGCCGCGGCCGATGAGCCCCTGGATGCGGAAGCGGTCGAGCGCGGTCGCCATCGGGCCGCTGTTCTACAGCACGCCGGCCGCGGCGGGGCGCCCGCGCGCACGGGACCCGGGCCGGGAGGCGGGCCGCGGGACGTACGCACGGCATGTGAACGGGGTCGCCCCGTGGCGAATGCGCGCGCAGGCCGGCGGCCCGGCGGACGGGCCCGAGATCAGGCCTTTCTGCCGCCGGGCGGCGCCCCCGCCTGGCCCTCCACACGGCTTGACAGCCTCGCCCTCCGCGCCTAGGATCATCACGTAAAACACCGCGGAGTTACGCGGGGTTAGCTCTTTGACCGCGCGCTTGAGCTGTACCCCCTGCCGGGTTCGTGATTGGCCTCGAGTCGTTTGGGCCGACTTTGTCCAAAGCGGAGTGCCCGCCCACGTCCATGAGCAAGCTCCCTGAAGCGAGGGAGAAGCCTACGGGCGCTGGTGCACCGGGTGCCCCACCTGTAGAAATACAGGTTCAAACAACCGGGCCACACGGCCCACGCGGGGGGCTTTTTTTTGTCCAGGCCGAGGGGAGAACCGGCGCGGTGAGCGATCCCGCCATCCCCTCCGACCGCAAGCGCGCGCTGCGCAGGTCGCTCGTCGGCGCGCGGGCCCGCATCGACCAGGACGCGCGCGCCGACGGATCCCGCCGCATCGTGGCCCGGCTCGAGGCGCTCGACCTGGTCGCGGGCGCCCGCACGCTCGCGCTGTACGCGCCGCTCGGCGGCGAGGTGGACGTGCTCGCGCTCGCGGAGCGCGTTCGGCCCGGCGGCGGCTGCGCGGTGTTCCCGAAGGTCCGCGCCGGCGATCGCCGCCTCGCCTTCGCGCGCTGCACGCCGCTCGACCTGGTGCGCGGTCCGCTCGGCGCGCTCGAGCCCCCGGACGACGCGCCGCTCGTCGAGCCCGGCGAGGTGGACTGCGTGGTGCTGCCCGGGGTGGCGTTCTCGCTCGACGGGCTGCGGCTCGGGCGCGGGGGCGGCTACTACGACGCGACGCTGGCGGCCATGCCGCGCGCCGCGCGCGTGGGGGTCGCCTTCGAGGTGCAGGTGGTGGACGCGCTCCCGCGCGAGCCGCACGACGCGGTGCTCGACGCGCTCGTGACCGAGGCGCGGACGCTCCGGTTCGAGCGAGAAAGCGGTTGACTGGGCGCGCTCCGCGCGCGAGGGATCCCCGACCTTGAAAGTCCTCTTCCTCGGAGACGTGTTCGGCAAGCCCGGCCGCCAGGCGATCCAGCGGATCGTCCCCCGCCTCATCGTGCGCGAGGCGATCGACCTCGTGGTGGCGAACGCCGAGAACTCGGCCGGCGGCGTCGGGGTGACCCCGGACTCCGCCGACGAGCTGCTCGCGGCCGAGGTGAACCTGCTCACCAGCGGCAACCACATCTGGTCGAAGCGCGAGATCGTCCCCTACCTCGACGCGCCCGGCTCGCGGCTCCTGCGCCCCGCCAACTACCCGCCCGGCTCGCCCGGCCGCGGGCGCGGCATCGCCTCCACGCCGGACGGCCGGCGCCTCGGCGTGGTGAACGTCGAGGGGCGCGTGTTCATGAAGACGCTCGACGACCCGTTCCGCACGGCGCTCGCCGAGGTCGAGGCGCTCCGGGCCGAGGGCGTCACCTGCATCCTGGTGGACATGCACTGCGAGGCGACCAGCGAGAAGAACGCCATGGGCTGGTTCCTCGACGGCAAGGTCTCGGCGGTGCTCGGCACGCACACGCACGTGCAGACCGCCGACGCGCGCGTGCTCCCCGGCGGCACCGCCTTCGTCACCGACGTCGGCATGTGCGGGCCGTGGGACTCCGTCATCGGCGTGCGGAAGGAGCTGGTGCTGGAGCGCTTCCTCACGCAGCGCCCCGTCGGCTTCGAGCCGGCGCGCCGCGAGGTCTACCTGCAGGGCGCGATCGTGGACCTCGACGACGCGACCGGCAAGGCGCGGTCGATCGCGCGGGTGCAGGAGAAGCTCGAGGAGTGAGCTCCGGCCGGACGCGGCGGCGCGCCCGCTAGCCCACCTTCACGAGCGCGTAGTTCCGCTTCCCCTTCTGCAGGAGCGCGTAGCCGCCGGCGAGCAGCTCGCCGGGCGCCACCTTCGCGTCGCCGGACTCGAGCACCGCGCCGTTCAGCGAGAACCCGCGCTGCGCGACGCCGCGGCGGACCTCGCCCTTCGACGCGGCCAGGCCGACCTTCACGAGGAGGTCGGCGGCGGTGAGCGCGGCGAGCTCGTCGCCCGTCACCGTGGCGGACGGGATCTCCCCCGCCAGCACGTCGAGCACCTCCGCGCCGGCGGCGCGCAGGTCGGTGCCGCCGAACAGGATCCGGCTCGCCTCGATGACGCTGCGGGTGGTGTCCGGCCCGTGCACGCGGGAGGTGACGTCCTCGGCGAGCCGGCGCTGCGCCGGGCGCTTGCCCGGGTCGCGCGCCTGCTCGGCGAGCAGCGCGGCGATCTCGTCCAGCGAGAGGAACGTGAAGAACTTCAGCAGCCGCTCCACGTCGCGGTCGTCGGTGTTGAGCCAAAACTGGAAGAACTTGTAGGGCGAGGTCCGGGCCGGGTCGAGCCACACCGCGCCGCCCTCGGTCTTGCCGAACTTGGTGCCCGAGGCGGTGGTGAGCAGCGGGAAGGTGAGCCCGTGGACGCTCGCCGCGTCCTTGCGCGAGACCAGCTCGGCGCCGGCGGTGATGTTGCCCCACTGGTCGCTGCCGCCCATCTGCAGCTCGCACTGCTCGGCGTGGAACAGGTGCCAGAAGTCGTAGGCCTGGATGAGCTGGTACGAGAACTCGGTGAACGAGATGCCGCTCTCCATCCGGCCCTTCACCGAGTCCTTCGCCAGCATGTAGTTCACGGTGAAGTGCTTGCCGACGTCGCGGAGGAACTCCATCAGGCCGATGGAGCGGAGCCAGTCGGCGTTGTTGCGCACCCGCGCCGCGTTCTGGCCCTCGAACGACACGAAGCGCTCGAGCTGCGCGCGGATCGCGGCCACGTTCCGGTCGATCTCCTCCACCGAGAGCACCGGGCGCTCCGAGCGCTTGCCGCTCGGGTCCCCGACCATGCCCGTGCCGCCGCCCACCACGATGATGGGCGTGCCGCCGCAGCGCTGGAGCCACGCGAGCGACATGACCGCGAGCAGGTGACCCACGTG
This sequence comes from Anaeromyxobacter sp. PSR-1, assembly GCF_000964525.1. Taxonomy (GTDB): domain Bacteria; phylum Myxococcota; class Myxococcia; order Myxococcales; family Anaeromyxobacteraceae; genus Anaeromyxobacter. The sequence goes on along the minus strand of NZ_BAZG01000006.1, from coordinate 56,502 downwards.
CAGCGAGTCGGCGGTGGGATCGAAGCCGACGTAGCCGGTGATGGGGCCCTGGGCGAGGCGGGCCTGGAGGCCGGGGGTCTGGTCGTGGACGAGGCTGCGCGGGACGAGGGCTTCGAGGAGGTTCTGCATGGCGCCGGGCAGACTAGCGGATCCCGGCCGAGATTTGGACGCCGAACCGCGCGCCGCTCACGCCCGCCTGGCCGGCTTCCTCGCCGCCGGCTTCCGCGCGGCGGGCTTCTTCGCAGGCTTCCTCGCGGCGGCGCTCTTCGCGGCGGCGGCAGGCTTCTTCCCCGATGCGGCCTTCGCCCGCACCGCCGGCCTCTCCGGCGCGGCCGGCGTCTCCGTCGCCGCGGACGCCTCCGGCGCCTCGACCCGCGCCGCGGCCGGCTCGACCGCCGCGGCGCGGCCGCGGAAGCCCGTGCCGAGCACGTAGACCTCGTAGCTCGACTCGCGCACCGCCTCCGGCCGGATCACGTGCAGCGCCCCGAAGCGCCCCTGCAGCTCGCGCTTCAGCGCCGGGAAGTCGCCGCCCATGAACACCTTCGCGACGAACGCGCCGCCCGGCACGAGCACCTGCTCCGCGACCGACAGCGCCATCCGCACCAGCTCGAGCGAGCGCGCCTCGTCGGTCACCTTGATGCCGATGGTCTTCGGCGCCATGTCGCTCGTGACCAGGCGGAAGCGGCCCTCGTGCAGCAGGCGGATCTTGTCGAGCGCGTCCGGCGCGAGCAGGTCCACGATCGCGGTCCGCACCCAGCGCTTGCCCAGGTTGCGGATGGGCTCGAGGTCCACGCCGACCGCGACGCCCTTCTCGCCCACCGCCTCGGCCAGGATCTGGAGGAACCCGCCCGGCGCCGCCCCCAGGTCGAGCACCGCGTCGCCCCGCCCGAGCAGGCGGTGCCGGTGGAGGATCTCCTCGATCTTGAAGGCCGAGCGGGCGCGGAGGCCCTGCTTCTTCGCCTTGCGGTAGTAGAAGTCCTTCGGGTCGTAGGGCTTGGCCATGTGTAAGCTGAGGTCCGTTTGCCGGGGGTTCCGGCGCCCGGTATCCTGCGGCTCGCGCAGGGCAGTCAAGCCGACAATGTCCAGGATCAAGATCCTTCTGCTCTGCGTCCCGGTGGCCCTGGCCGGCCTCGGCGTCGCCCTGCACGCGACCTGGCGGATGGCGGCGCTGGAGCGCGCGCTCCAGGCCGCCGACGCCGAGGCGCGCGACGCCGGGCGGGCGTTCGTCCAGACGCTCCAGGGCGAGCACGCCGAGCGGCAGCGGATCGCCCTCGACCGGCGGAGGACCCTCGCGCTCGACATGGCCGCCGCCCGGCGCGACCGGCTGCTCGGCCTGCTCGCCACCGGCGCCGCCGGGCTGCTCGGCGCTGCACTGTCGGTGATGGCGCGCATCTCCGCGGAGGTCGAGGAGGATCGCCGCCACGTGCGCGCCGCCGCCGGGGATCACGGACCGGACCGGTCCTGATCCCGGGGACCAAGTCGACCGGAACGGTCCGATTTTTCCCTAAGAAATTCGGCTGCCTGGGCTTGACTCGACCCCGCCCGGGATCGGATAAGCGTCCCCGTCCACCCGCCCGCCGGGCGCTCGTGAGAGGAAGAGAAAGACCATGGCCCTGAAGATTACCGAGGAGTGCATCAACTGCGGCGCGTGCGAGCCCGAGTGCCCGAACACCGCCATCAGCCAGGGTGACGACATCTACGTCATCGACGCGGCCAAGTGCACCGAGTGCCAGGGCCAGCACGACTCGCCGGCGTGCGCGGGCGTCTGCCCGGTCGACTGCTGCGTGAAGTAGCCGCGGCCGCCGCGGAAGGTCCCGCGGCACAGGCGTGTTGACGAGGAGCAGCGCCCCGTGGGCGCTGCTCTTTTCGTTCCCGCCCGCCAGGGACGCACGCCGAGGCGATTGGCCCTAGGCGGAATCCGCTCGCGGGCGGTAGCATCGAGCGTCTTCGAACACGCCAGCGGCGGAAGCCGAGGAGAGTCCCATGGCCACCTTCATCACCGAGGAATGCATCAACTGCGGCGCGTGCGAGCCGGAGTGCCCGAACAGCGCCATCAGCCAGGGCGACGACATCTACGTCATCAACCCCGACCTCTGCACCGAGTGCGTGGGGTTCCACGGCGAGGAGGCCTGCGCCGCGGTGTGCCCCGTGGACTGCTGCGTCCCGGATCCGAACCGGACCGAGACCGAGGAGCAGAACTACGCGAAGCTGGCGACGATCCACCCCGACAAGACGTTCCCGTCCCTCGGCGAGCTGACCGCCGAGCTGTCGCGGTTCCGCAAGTAGCCGCCGCCGGCGACGCCGGTCCCGCGCCCCGCGTGCCGCATGGTGCGCGGGGCGTCGTCGTCTCGCACCCGCCGAGCCCCCGCCCGTCCCGCCGCCCGAGGAGCCCGCCGCCATGTCACGAACCGTGAAGCTCGACCGCCGCACCGCCGCCGTGCTGCTCGTGGACGTGCAGGAGCGCCTCACCCCCGCCATGCCGCCCGAGGCGCTGGCCCGGGTGGTGAAGTACGCGACCGCGCTCGTGGAGGGCGCGAAGGTGCTCGGCGTCCCCGTGCTCGCGACCGAGCAGTATCCCAGGGGCCTCGGCGCGACCGTGCCCGAGCTCGCCCGCCTGCTCCCCTCCCCCGCGCTCGCGAAGGTGCACTTCTCCTGCGGCGCCGACCCCGTCTTCGCCGCCGCGCTGGAGGCCACCGGGCGACGCCAGGTCGTGATCACCGGGATGGAGACGCACGTCTGCGTGTTCCAGACCGCCCGCGACCTCGTGCAGATGGGCTACGAGGTGCACGTCTGCGCCGACGCCGTGTCGAGCCGCACCGAGGAGCACCGCCGCGTCGGCCTCGAGCTGTGCCGCGAGGCGGGCGCGATCGTCACCACGGCGGAGACCGCGCTCTTCGACCTCCTCCACCAGGCCGGAACGCCCGAGTTCAAGCAGGTGTCCGCCCTGGTGAAGTGACCCGGACACCCCGCCCGCCACCGGGGGAGGCAGGGCCCGTCCGTCCCGCCGGATCCCGGTTGACCCAAGGGTTTCGCGGTGCTACCTAGTCCGTCCCCGCAGTTCCCGGGGCGTAGCGCAGCCTGGTAGCGCACTTGCTTGGGGTGCAAGTGGTCGCTGGTTCAAATCCAGTCGCCCCGACAGCATACGCCCCCGGATTTACTGAGACATTCAGAAAATCCGGGGGCTTTCTTTTTGCCCAAAACGCGCTTCTGGATGCGCCCTGGATGCAGAACGGTGGCCCCATGAGGGACCGCCGCGCGAGCCCGCCGTGCGTCCCCTGACGAAGGCCGGATTCACGCCTAGAGAACGGGCGGCGGCGCTAGGCGTCCGCTAGCCAGCAGCGCGCGGCAGCCCGTGACGCGGAGCACCGGCACCGCCGCGAGCTCGGACCCGACCTGGAGCACGAGGCGCCGAGCGGCACGCGCTACGCCTCCGGCTGCCGTGTGAGAGAGGTCCCCCGGCGGCCGCCCCGCGGCGACCGGCCGCGTCTGGTCGCGTACCGCACCGACGCCGATGAGCCTCTGGGGCTCGTGCATGCACCTTCGCTCCCGCAGGCGTGGGTAGACCCGCACGCCGATGTCAGGCGGATGCGCTAGCTTCTCCTCACCCAGCCGGATCCACGGGACGTTTCCGGGGAAGCAGTAGTGACACATCTCAGGGAAAGGGCGCGTGAAGCGCATGAGCCGCTGGGGTATTCCCGTTGCTGCCGTTGAGTCTCGCCTTCCTTCCAACATCGCCGGCCGCACATCGCTGATCCCAGGAGCCGCCGTGCTCCTGCGTTCGCGAGGCATTCGTCTGACTGCGCGGCGAGTGCGTGCAGTCACCGGGTTCGCCATCGACCTCGCACGTGACTGCGGGTACGGCAAACATCACGTCGTCGCGCTCGTCGGCGCGCACATCCGGCGGCACCGCCCACCACGGTGGCTGCCCTAGCCGGCCCGAGCGCGCGGTAGCCCGTACAGCCGGAGCACCGGCACCGCCGCGAGCTCAACCGCCTCGCGCGCGCCGGCGCCCTCCTGCATGAGCAAGAGCGCGTCGCGCTCGATCTCCCGGAGGCGCGGGTCGCCGCTGGCGACGCCGTGCCGCCGGGCGAACCGCGCCGCGTGCAGGCGCACCATCCACAGGTCTATCAACGTCACGATCACCTTCCCCCTGCTCGGGTAGGGCTCCGCCAGCGCTCCGCGCGTGCTGCGCGGAGCCGGCTGGCCTCATGTGGACGGTGGGAGAGGTCGCCAGAACGTCACCCCGACCGCTATAGTCGGGGCTGACGGAACGTCTGACAGGCGCCACCGCGGTTCCTGTTTCCGCCGAAGGCCATCCGGCTGCCACCGGGTGGCCTTCACCTTTCGACCGCCGACTGTACCAGCGCCGTGTGACCCGAGCACTGTCGGAGTCCGGTGGAAAAGGGCGGAAAACGCTCGCAATCTACGCGCCTTGGCCGCGTGGACGACCTGTGGACGTGGGGTGGCGCGCCAGTGGGTCTGAGGGTGGCGCCGCAGGACGGCGCGGTACGATTCGCTCAGCGTGACTCACACCGAACCGAAGGCCATGCCGGGCAGCGCCCCGGCCGATCAACCCGCGCGCCTCGATCCATTTCACGCCGGGTTGGACCCGCTGCTCTGCACATCCTTTGTGCTGTCCCGGTTGACCGGAGCCGCCACCGAGACGGCGCCGGAGGATCGCGTCTTTCGCTCGGGGCTCCGCACCGGCGAGCTAAGGGAGGCGCGCAAGCGGGTGCGTGGGATTCAGGCTGCGCAGGAAGAAGCGGCGCGGATCCGCTCGGCGTTCAGCAGGCCGAGCAAGCCGAGCGAGGCAAGGAGGAAGGAGCTCCGACGTGCGTTGCGCGAAACACAACGGAGCATCCGCGAATCCATCCGCTCTCTCCCGCTGCGTGAGAAGTGGGTCGCCAACACCGTCAACGCCTTCAAGCGCAGTTGTGAGGAGATCGAGCAGAACTTCAGGCGCCTGGAGGAGATCGGGCAGCGGCACAACCAGCCGGCCAAGGACCTGCGAAGGATGCTGCGCCAGTCGGGATCCGATGAGGCGATGAGGGCCAAGCAGGCTGATCGCCTTTCGCTCTCGCTGGTTCAGCTTGACGAGCTAGATGAAGAACTCAGACGGCTAGGCCGGAGCATCGTGCGCCAGCAGGACGCGCTCGAAATGCCCGCCCAGGACGCCCTCCGGCTCCTAGCCGTCGTCCGCGAGTGGGAGGCGAGCAGGGGAGTCCAACCCGCAGCCCGCATCGTGATCGCGGGAAGCCGCGACTCGGGCCGCGGGGTAGTCGGGATCGACATCGCGACGCTAGAGGCGCAGGTGGATGAGATCGCCTCCAGCGCTCGCGTCCGTAGCGATGTTCCGACCCCGAAGCGGGCCGTGCCACCGCCCGTCGCGCCTCGTCAACGCCGCGTGGTGTTCTCGCGGCAGGGCACGAGTGGCACCGGAGAGGGCACCTCCGCCGGCGCAACCTACTCGGATCTCGGTCGGCTCGGGGAGGCTGTGGTGTTCGCGATCATGGAGAAGCGCTGGGCCAGCGCCGCACGGGCCGAGCCGTCGCGAACGGCCGACCTGCTTTGGCGGCTTCTTGCAGAGTGTTGGGCGGCCGAGTCCGCGCACGCGGCAGAGCTCGAAACCGTGCTTATCGCGAGCGATCCAGATACGTGGCTGTCATCGAGCTTGGTGCGCGATCTCCTGTGGCCGGCGCGAACGCCTTACGGAGACGCGATGGGCTTCGACCTCTTCGGCCTCGATGAAAGCGGCGAAGATTGGCTCTGTGTCGAAGTGAAGACGACCCAGGGCGCCGCGTCGACCCGTTTCGAGCTCACCGCGAACGAGCTCGACCGTGCTCGGCGCGAGGGCGGGAGGTACGTGATCGCACGGGTCGCGAATCTCACCGAGCCACAACCGGCGGTGTACTTCTGGCGGGATCCGGCTGCGCTCATCGAGCAGGGCACGCTGCGGCTGACGCCGAGCGCCTACTCTGTGTCCTTGTGAGATCGGCCGCCTAGAGCCGCTAGGCGCTAGGGCATGCCGGCGTAGGCGGCCGCCATCGGTGGCGAGGGCGCGGAGTCGGTGCCGGAGCAAAGCGCGCCACGAATCAGTAGCTTGAAGCCCGCGGACTCGGTGCCGGAGCTAAGCGCGCCACGAATCAGTAGGTTGAAGCCCGTAAGAAGGACTCGGTGCCGGAGCTAAGCGCGCCACGAATCAGTAGGTTGAAGCCCGTGGGCGTAGGACGTGCGTTTGCTAAGGCCCCACCGATGGCGTGACGAAGTGCGCCTGACCGGAGCACCAACCTCCGATCATCACGTCACTCGGTCACGAGAGGAAGCACGGCCGCCTTCTTCCGACCGTGGGACGCGAACCATGGAATGCTCACGCTCCGCCCCAGGTCGCCCGGAGCCGGTGGATTTCGGCGCGCCTATGTGCAGACGAATGCCCGTCAGTCCGGCGGCGACAGCCCGGCCTCGTCGAGGCGATGCATCACCCAGTGGGCGTCGCCGACAAACGGATACTCGACCAGGTCGATCCGCCTCCTGCGCAGCGACTCCGAGAGCGGCAGCGCGAACAGCGCCTGGTACGCCTTCCGGCGCTGGGGCCCGTTGTTGCCTAGCGCCAGGTACTCCGGCGCGTCGTCGATGAGCGGATCCGGCTCACCGAACGCATAGTGACGGTAGCTCGACCACTTCCAGTCCTTCGGACTTTTCACCAGACCTGCGCGGACCGGGTTGAGGTCGCCGTACCGCATCACCGTCAGCTGATGGGCGCCCTCCGCCTGCATGCGAGGCGAACGCATGCGCTCCATCACCACCTGGCCACGCCGATCGCGTCGCTTGTTGTACCAGCGCGCGAACTGCCCGTTCAGCACCTGCCAGAAACGGCTGAACTGCTCCTGGTCGCGCCTCGTCGTGCACGTGACGTGCGGGTGCGTGCCCATCAGGCAGTACGAGTTGATCTCGACCCCGTACCTGTCCTTGTACCGACCGAGCAGCTCGAGGAACTTATCCCTCGCGCCGGTCACCTCGAGAACGTGCTCGAAGTCGTGCGCCCGCCAGGTGCAGTGATTGCTCGAGTCGCGCTCCACCAGCGCGAAGCGCGGGATGCGGGCCATGCCCGGGCGCTACGCAAATGGGATACCAGCGATCTGACGTGACGTTCCACGGGGCCTCTAGCTACGAGGCGTCCGTAGAACGGACCTTCGTCCGCGGCGCGGCCGAGGTGCCAACGGTCGGCGGCTGACTCCGGCACCAGTGCCCACCGTGCCCACCGAGGGATGGGGTGAAGGGGTGCGGCGCCGGCGGGGGCCGCACGTTCCGTGATATGCTCCACCTGTGGTGCTGATCCGGCGCCCCACATGGCGGTCGCGCGTCCTCGCCCTCCTAGGCGCCTGGGCGATCGGACTCGTCGCCGCGCTGATCTACCTCTTCCCTGACCTCCCGCGAACCTGGCGTGGGTGGGTCGCGTTCGCGATCCTGGCACCTCCGGCGGTCCTGCTGCTCGAGCGCATGGGTGAGCGGCTCCCGGAGCTCGGCAAGCGCATCTCGCCCGCGCGTTTCTCCGTCCTCCGCATCGCCATCGGCGTGGTCGCGCTGGTTCTGCTGTTCGCGCCGGTGGTGTGGTGGAGGCTTCGGGTGACCGGCGGGTAGACGACGCCGGCGACCCGACCTGACGGTCGTGGGGACCTCTCGCGACGAGGCGTCCGTCGGACGGACCGTCGTCCGCGGCGCGTCCGATGTGCCGACGGTTGCCGGCTGACTCCGGCACCAGTGCCCCCAGTGCCCCCAGTGCCCCCGGCGCATCAGCTCCGGAACGGCGACCGCTGATTTCGAGCACGTCCCCGCGTCGCCGTCCCCGCGGAGCGCCCGCCCGCGGAGCGCCCGCCCGCGGATGTGGTCGTGCCCGCCGACGTCACGGCGCGACGAACCAGATCGCGGAACGCGGCCATGGCCGGATCGGCGTGGGTTCGCTCGTGCCAGCAGAGCTTCATGGCGACGGCGTGCAGCGGCACCGGCGCCGCGACGGCGCGCAGGCCGAGGTGCGGACCGAGCACGCCGAGCACCGAGGCCGGGATGCTGGCGACGAGGTCCGTCGCGGCCACGACTGCCGCGGCGGCCGTGAAGGACGGGACGCTCATGGCGACCTCGCGAGCGACGCCGGCGCGAGCATAGGCGACGGCGGCCAGATCGCGGAACCCCTTGCCGGGCGCCATCTCGACGGCGACGTGGCACAGCCGACCGAGCGCATCGAGAGACAGGGTCCGTCCGGTGGCGGGATGCCCGGCGCGTGAGACGAGCACCGTCCGCTCCTCGAAGAGCGGCTCGACGTGGATGCCCGCCGCCTCCTCGCCCGGGCCGATGACGACGTCGATCTCCGTGCCGGAGAGCCCGCCGAGCGAGACCAGCGAGTCGATGCCGACCACCCGGAGGCGCGCGCGCGGCATCTCGGCAGCGAGCAGCGCCGCGACGCGCGGCACGCGGGTGAGCTGGCCGGCGTCGGCGACGGCGAGGGTGAACGTGCGCGTGGTCGTCGCCGGGTCGAAGGAGCCGCCGTGCAACGCCGCGCCGAGGTCGCGCAGCGCGCCGGCCAGCACGGGAGCGAGCTCGGCCGCGCGGGGGGTGGGCACGATGCCACGGCCCCGGCGGACGAGGAGCGGATCGCCGAGCGCGGCGCGCAGGCGCGCGAGCGCGTTGCTCACGGCGGAGGGCGTGACGTGCAGCCGCCGGGCGGCCGCCGCGACGCTCCGCTCCGCGAGCACGGTGTCGAGCACCAGCAGGAGGTTGAGATCGAGCGCGGATAAGCTCATGGAACGTGATGTTACACCTCACGAATCATCACTGGCCATGAGCCCCTGTCGGTCGCATGGAAAGGCGCATGCGACGCCCACGAATCGTCCCGTTCCTCGCGCTGGTCGTGCTCTCGGCCTGCGCCGGCACTGCGCCGGCGCCGTCCAGGGGCACGGCCCGTCCCGTCCCCACCGTCTCCGAGGAGGCTGCCATGCACGATGTCGAGGTCCTGGACTCCCACATGAGTTACCGCGAGGCCGGCCGTGGCCCCGCAGTGGTGTTCCTCCACGGCAACCCGCTGTCCTCGCACGTCTGGCGCGGCGTCATCCCGCACGTCGCGGGGCGAGTCCGCTGCCTCGCGCCCGACCTCATCGGCATGGGCCGCTCGGGAAAGCCGGACCTCGCCTATCGTTTCGCCGACCACGCCCGCTATCTCGACGCCTGGTTCGACGCCGTGGACCTGCACGACGTCGTGCTCGTCGGCCACGACTGGGGCGGGGTGCTCGCGATGGACTGGGCGGCGCGCCATCCCGACCGCGTGCGCGGTCTCGTGATCCTCGAGACCTTCCTGCGCCCGATGCGCTGGAGCGACTGGCCTCCGCAGGGCGCCAAGCTCTTTCGTGCGCTGCGCACGCCCGGCGCGGGCGAGAGGCTCGCGCTCGAGCAGAACGCGTTCCTGGCGCGCTCCCTGGAGAACGGGGTGAAGCGCGGCCTCTCCGAGGCCGATCGCGCCGCGTACGCCGCGCCCTATCCCGACCCGGGGTCGCGCCGCCCGCTGCTGCAGTGGACGCGTGAGATCCCCATCGACGGCGAGCCCGCGGACGTCGCCGCCGTCGTGGCCCGCTACGACGATTGGCTCGCCACCTCTCTCCGCACCCCGAAGCTCCTTCTCACCTTCGATGCGCCGAGCGTGCTCGTCTCGCCCGCCGTCGTCGATTGGGCGCGCCGGACCGTCGCCGCGCTCGACGTGGTCCAGCTCGGCCCCGCCGGCCACCACGCCCCCGAGGACCTTCCGGACGACATCGGGCGCGCCATCGTCGGGTGGCTGGAGCGGCAGCGACTCACCGCCTCCGGCGCGCCGGCGCCATGAGCCGAGCTCGGGGCCGGTCGAGGAGGCCGCGCCGCCCCCGAGCGAAGTGGACTCGCCCACGCGTGCGTGACGTGCGTGCTCGGGCCGCCGCCGGCTGACTCCGGCACCAGTGCCCCCGCCAGTTCCCCCGGCGCATCAGCTCCGGAACGGCGACCGCCGTGATCGCGCCCGCGACATGGGCGAGCGGGACCGTGACGACGCCCGGCGGCGCGCCGACGAGGAGCATCCGCCCCGTCGAGAGCTCCCACGCCAGCTTCGCGACGCACGCCACGAGCGCGATGCCCGAGAGCGTCGCCATCGTGCCGGGCTCGCGCAGCCCTGCGAGCGCGAGCGCGACGATCGCGGCGTAGGCCATCCCCGACAGCCCGGCGTAGCGCTCGAGCGAGGGCTGGAGCCAGAGCACGGCGAGGCCGACGGCGAGCGCCGACGCGAGCGCCAGGGTCGCGAAGCTGGTGCGGCCGCGGCGCTCCAGCATCGCGCCGGCGATCCCGAACGCGAGGGCGTCGGCGGCGAGGTGCGACGCCGAGAAGTGCACGACGCTGCCCGTGAGCACGCGCCACCACTCGCCGCTCGCGACGCGCGCGCGGTCGAGGATCAGCAGCTCGCCCAGCGACGGCACGAGGTACGCCCCGAGGGCGAGGGCGAGCACCGCGGCGGTGACCCAGGGGAAGCGCCGCATCACCGCGCCCCCGAGCGCCTCCGCCGCAGCGAGCCGACCAGGGCGCCGCCGGCGAGCGCCGCGAGGATGGCGAGCGTCGCCGCATCGACGGCGCCGCCGCCGCTGGCCGCGGCGCGCTTCTCGTACTCCGCGGTGCGCACGACCTTGACCTCGTCGGGCTGCGCCTTCAGGCGCTCCTGGAAGGCGGTGAGCTGTGCGTCGAGCGCCGTGATCAGCTCCGCCGTCGCGAGCTTGAAGCCCTGCTGCCGGTCCTGGCGCAGCTCCTCCGATTCGTTCACCGGCGTGGACCGGCCCTTCACCACGCTCGTCCCGGGCGCGCGGAAGAGGAGCTTGCGACTCGGGATGTCGAGCACGACCGCGTCCATCAGCGTGCGCGTGTCGTGCTTCTCCCCCTGCACGACGTACGCGCCGACGAGCGTCCAGTAGGTGAGCGTCGCCATCCCCTGGTCCTTGAACTGCACCTGGTCGAAGGCGATGAGGACGATCTCGTCCACGCCGAACATGTTCCGGATCTGGTCCAGGTTCGCGAACCCGCCCCCGGGCGTCAGGTACGCCGTCGGGATGATCTCGACCGACTTGACGTACGGCCGCTCGCGAAAGTGCGCGGCGATCGTCTCCATGAGGCGGACCCGCTCGGTCTCGGGGGCGGCGGCGTCGCGGTCGCCGACGTACGCCGCCTGCGTCACCTCGCTCGCCGCGGGCGGGACGAAGGCGATCCCGACCCTGAGCGGAAGCGTGAGCTTCGGGACGGACGGCTGGGCCGCCTCGGGCTGTCCGGCCGGATACAGGTAGTTGACGACGCTCGTCGCCCGCCGCGCCGTCGTCTGCGCGCAGGCGCCGAGCAGCGTCACGAGGAGCAGTGGAGCGAGGGTGAACCCGCGGGACCTTCCACGGTACGTGGGGGCTGACATGAGAGCGCGTCCTCCGGTTGGACGAATCGCGAACCGAGCGACCTGCCGACTCCGACGCCATGGTAGGCCGATCGTCGCGCCCAGTCCCGGGCTGGCGCTACCGCCCCCCCTCCTCGGAGCGAGCGACATCGAGCCTCACCTTCGCCGCCTGCGGCGCCGCGTGCGCCGCCTTCGCGGCCCCCATCGCCTGCTGCATGGCGGCCTTCACCGGGATGATGACCGAGTACGACTTGAACAGCAGGCCGGTGAGGTAGGCGGCGAGCTGGACCACGAAGAACGCGCTGATCGCGAGGTCCACGGGCAGGAACCCGGTCGAGACGAGGACGGGGCGGCACAGCGCCACGAGCAGGAACGTGACCCAGTGGCTCGTGCAGTAGAAGCAGGCGGTGAGGTGGCCGAGCCACTCGCTCCGCGCGGAGAGGAACCTCCGCAGCGGCTCGAAGATCTCCGTTCCGGTGATGGTGAAGGACGTCCCGCTCACGACCATGGCGAGGACGGCGCAGGTCCACAGGGCTTCGACGGGCAGCGGCATGAGGTCTCCTCCTCCGTTCCAGCGCGGGCCGGCGGGGCCCGCGCGGTGGGCCGGAGTCATGCGGCGGCGGCGGCCCTCCGTGCATTGCGATTCGGGTTGCCGGATTGATACCGGATCGGTATCACCGCCGGATGGACCTCCGCGAGCTGCGCGCGTTCCTGGTGGTGGCCTCCGAGCTGAGCTTCCGCCGCGCGGCGGAGCGGCTGCACATGAGCCAGCCGCCGCTGAGCCGGCTCATCGCCGGGCTCGAGCGCGACCTCCGCGTCCGCCTGCTGGAGCGCAGCACCCGGGCCGTCTCGCTCACGCCGGCGGGCGCGCTCCTCTTCCGCGAGGGTCCGGCGGTCGTCGAGCGCGTGGAGGCGCTCGAGGCCCGCGTCCGCGAGCGCGGGGAGCGCTCCGGACGGCCGCTCCGGCTCGGGCTCTCCACCGCGGGCTTCGCGACCTGGGTCCCGGAGCGGATCGCGCGCCTCGAGGGCGCCGCGGCCGGACCGGGCGTCGAGCTGACCTCGGGCGCTCCGGATCGCCTGCTCCGCGACCTGCACCTCGGGCGGCTCGACGCGGTCTGCGTCGAGACGGCCGAGGGCGACGCGCCGGGGCTCGAGCGCTGGGTGGTCTCCGAGGACGCGATCGGCGTGCTGCTGCCGGCCACGCACCGGCTGGCACGGCGCCGGGCGCTGCGCCTGCGCGATCTCCAGGGCGAGACCTTCGTGGTCCACCCGCGGCACGAGCACGCCCACCTGTACGAGAGCCAGCAGCGGGCGCTCCGCGCGGCGGGCATCCGCTACCGGATCCTCACCAAGCGGCCGGACGAGAGCTGCCCGATCCTGGTCGCGCGCGGCAAGGGCATCCTGCTCGCGGCGCGGTCCTTCTCCCGGAAGCGGCCGTCGAACACGCGCTTCGTCCCGCTGCGCGAGCCCTCGCTCACGCACCGCGTGGCGCTGGTGTGGCAGGCGGAGCGCGCGAGCCCGGAGCTCACGGCGCTCCTGGGGCGGCTCCGGCAGGACGGGCCGGGCCGGGGCGTCCGCCCCGGCGCAGCTGGGTCGCCCCCGTCCGCCATGACGCGCGGGTGACATCCCGCCCGCAGGCTCTCGCGATGAACGCACCCGCCCGCCGGTCCCGCTTTCCCCGCGACGACGGCTTCCACGCGGACCTGAGGCGCGGCGCCGCCGCGTACTTCGCGCGCACCGGCGTGGCCGCGCAGGGCGGGCTCGCCATGCACCTGAAGACGGTCGCGATCTTCGCCTGGTTCGCCGCGTCCTACACGCTCCTCCTCGCCTTCGGAGACGCGTCGCCGTGGCTCGCGGTGGGGCTCACCGTCTCGATCGCGCTCGCGACCGCGGGCATCGGCTTCTCGGTGATGCACGACGCGAACCACGGGGCCTACTCGCGGTCGCCGAGGGTGAACCGCGTCGTCGGGCTCGCGCTCGACTTCATCGGCGCGAGCTCCTACGTCTGGCGCTTCAAGCACAACGTGCAGCACCACTCCTTCGCCAACGTCGCCGGCCTGGACGCGGACGTGGACGCCGAGCCGTTCCTCCGGCTCTCGCCCGCGCAGCGCCGCCGCGCGCTCCACCGCTTCCAGGGCTGGTACGCCTGGCCGCTGTACGGCGCGCTCTCGCTCAAGTGGTGGCTGGTGGACGACGTCGTGGACCTCGTCCGCGGGTCCATCGCCGGCACCCGGTTCCCGAGGCCCCGCGGCCGCGACCTCGCCGCGGTGGTCGCCGGCAAGGCCACGTTCCTCGCCTGGGCGGTCGTGGTCCCGGTCGCCGTCCACCGCAGCGCGTGGCCCGTGGCGTTCTTCGTCTTCGGCTCGCTCGTGCTCGGCGTCGTCATGGCCGCCGTGTTCCAGCTCGCGCACGCGGTGCCGGAGGCGCAGTTCCCGGGCGCGCCCGGCGCGGACGGTCTCATGTCCACCGGCTGGGCGGAGCACCAGGTCCGGACGACGGTGGACTTCGCCCGCACGAGCCGCGTGCTCGCGTGGTACCTGGGCGGCCTGAACTTCCAGGTCGAGCACCACCTGTTCCCCGGCGTCTGCCACGTGCACTACCCGGCGCTCGCCGGGATCGTGGAGGAGACGTGCCGCGCGCACGGGCTGCCCTACCGCGCGCAGCCGTCGCTCTGGGCCGCCGTGGCCGCGCACCACCGCCACCTGCGGGCCCTCGGCGCGCCGCAGCCCGTCGAGGCCTGACCTCCGCCCGCGGCCCGCGGCCGCCGCTGCCGGGCGCTCACCCCGCGCGCGCCGCCCGCCGCCCCGCGAGCACCGCGTAGAGCGTGGGGAGCACGAGCAGCGTGAGCAGCGTGGACGTCACCAGCCCGCCCATCACCACCACCGCGAGCGGCTTCTGGATGTCCGCCCCGGACCCGGTGGCGTACAGCATGGGCAGGTGCCCGATGAAGCTCGTCAGCGCGGTCATGAGCAGCGGCCGGAACCGCAGGTTGCACCCCTGCTCGACGGTCTCGGCGACCGAGAGGCCGCGCTCGCGGAGCTGCTTGAAGAACGCCACCAGCACGACGCCGTTCTGCACGGCGATCCCGAGCAGGACGATGAACGCGACGGCCGCCGAGACCGAGAGCGGCATCCGGAACAGGACCACCGCGACGACGCCGCCGACGAGCGCGAACGGCAGGTTGAGCAGCACCAGCGCGGCGTGGGCGATGGACCCGAGCGCGAGGTAGAGGAGCAGGAACACCAGCCCGAGCGCGACGGGCACGACGATCGCGAGCCGCCGCATGGCCCGCTCCTGGTTCTCGAACTGGCCGCCGAGGCGCAGGTAGTAGCCGGGCGGCAGCTCCTGCTCGATCCCCTGGATGCGCGCGCGCACGTCGTCCACGAAGCCTCCGAGATCGCGCCCGCGGACGTTGGCCTCGACCACCACCCGGCGCATGCCGTTCTCGCGGCTGACCTGCGCCGGCGCCTCCACGAGCCTCACCTTCGCGAGCTGCGCGAGCGGCACGCGCGCGCCGTCCGGGCCGGGCACGAGGAGGCGGCCGATCCGGTCGATGTCGTTGCGGCTGTCCTCCGGGAACCGCACCGTGATGGCGAACCGCCGCTGCCCCTCGATGAGCGTGGACGCGACGCGGCCGCCGATCGCCGTCTCGATGGTGTCGTTCACGTCGCCGACGCGGATGCCGTACCGGGCCGCCGCCTCGCGGTCGATGTCCAGGTCGTACTGCGGCATGCCCGAGACCTGCTCGACCTTCACGTCGCCCGCGCCGGGCACCCCGCCCACCGCGGCGCCGATGCGGTCGGCGAAGCCCTTCAGGACCTCCAGGTCCGGGCCGAACACCTTGACCGCGAGGTCGCTCTTCACCCCGGCGATGAGCTCGTTCACCCGCAGCGCGATCGGCTGCGAGAACGAGAAGCGCAACCCGGGGACGTCGGACAGCTCCCTCCGGAGCGCCTCGACGAGCTCCGCCTTGTCTCGGCCGGTGCCCCACGCCTTCCGCGGCTTCAGCATCACGAACACGTCCGTCTGCTCGGGGCCCATCGGGTCCTCCGAGATCTCCGCGCGGCCGGTCTTCGAGACGACCGTCTCGACCTCGGGGAACTCCCCGAGCCGCTGCTCCAGGTAGCTCGCCACGTTCACCGACCCGGCGAGCGACGCGTTCGGCAGGCGGACCACGTTGATCGCGATCGACCCCTCGTCGAGCGGCGGCATGAACTCCGTCCCGACGAGCGGGACGAGCGCGGCCGAGAGGACGAGCACGGCGCCGCTCACGGCGAGCGTGCGCCTCGGCCGGGCGACGGCGCGGCGGAGCAGGCGCAGGTAGCCCTC
The DNA here is from genome assembly GCF_000964525.1 of Anaeromyxobacter sp. PSR-1. Lineage (GTDB taxonomy): Bacteria > Myxococcota > Myxococcia > Myxococcales > Anaeromyxobacteraceae > Anaeromyxobacter. The sequence goes on along the minus strand of NZ_BAZG01000006.1, from coordinate 40,739 downwards.
GTGGAAGCGGCGGACCAGCCTGAGCTCGCGCTCCGGCTCCTGCTTCAGGATGGTCGCGGAGAGCACCGGGATCACCGTCAGCGCGACGGCGAGCGACACGAGCAGGGCGATGAGCAGCGTGGTCGCGAGGGGGGCGAACATCTTCCCCTCCACGCCCTGCAGCGCGTACAGGGGGACGAGGATGACGGCGATGACGAGCACCGAGAACGCGACCGGCCGGGCCACCTCCCGGACCGCCATCGCGACCACCTCCTGCCGGCCGCGCTCCCGGTCCTCGGCGAGGTGGCGCCTCACGTTCTCGACCACCACGATCGACGCGTCCACGACCATGCCGACCGAGAACGCCAGGCCGCCCATCGACATGAGGTTGGAGGTGAGGCCGGCCCAGCCCATCACGATGAAGGCGACCAGGAAGGTGAACGGCAGGGAGAACAGGACGACCAGCGCCGTCCGCAGCTCCGCCACGAACAGGAAGAGGACCAGGATCACGAAAATCCCGCCCTGCAGGAGCGCGTCCACGACCGTCTCGATGCACGCCTCGATGAGCGAGGTCCGGTCGTAGAACACGCGGATCCGGGCGCCCTCCGGGAGCGTGCCGCGGGCCGCCTCGATGGCGTCCTTCACCCCGGCCACGACGTCCCTGGCGTTCGCGCCCTTCAGCATGATCACCATGCCCGCGACCGCCTCGCCCTTGCCGTCGCGGGTCACGGCGCCCTGACGCGGCTCGGCGCCGATGACCACGTCCGCCACGTCGCGCAGGTAGACGGGCGACCCGTCGAACGCGCCGAGCACGATGCGCTCGATGTCGGGGAGATCGCGCACCAGGCCGACGCCGCGCAGGTAGGTCTGCTCCCAGCCGGCGACGACCACGCCGCCGCCGGCGTTCCCGTTCGAGCGCTCGATGGCCTCCGAGACGTCGCGGACGCCGAGCCGGTACTTCACCAGCCGGTCCGGGTGGACGACGACCTGGTACTGCTTCACCTCGCCGCCGAAGCTGTTCACCTCGTTGACGCCGGGGATGGGCCGGAGCTGCGGCGCCAGGATCCAGTCCTGGATCGTCCGCAGCTCCATCGGCGAGAGCCCGTCCCCCTCCAGCGTGTACTGGAAGATCTCGCCCAGCCCGGTGGAGATGGGCCCGAGCTCCGGCTCGACGCCGGGCGGCAGCGCCTCGCGGGCGCCGGCGAGCCGCTCGAACACGAGCTGCCGCGTCCAGTAGGTCTCGGCGCCGTCCTCGAAGACCACCACCACCTGCGACAGCTCGGCCTTGGAGAGCGACCGCACCTGCGTGACGCGGGGGAGCCCGCGCATCGCCTGCTCGATGGGGAAGCTGACCCGCTGCTCGACGTCCACGGCGGCGAGCCCGGGCGCCTTCGTCAGGATCATGACCTGCGTGTTCGTCACGTCGGGGAACGCGTCGATGGGCAGGCGCTTCCAGGCGACCCACCCCGCCACCGAGAGCGCCGCGGTGACGCCCAGGACGAGGAGGCGGTTCTTGAGGAGCCACTCGAGGATGCGCATCGCTCGGGCCCCTAGTCCGCGCAGCCCGCGCCCATCTTCGAGCGCAGGACGTCCGACTTCAGGAGGAACGCGCCGTCGGCGGCCAAGGTCTCGCCGCCGTGCAGGCCGTCCTTCACCTCGACCCAGTCCATCCACCTGCGCCCCGGCTCCACCGGCCGGCGGATCCAGTAGTCGCCGTGGTGGTGCACGAACACGAACGAGCGGCCCTCGTCCGAGAGCAGCGCCGCGGCCGGGACCGCGAGCGCCTCCTCCTCGCCCGGGAGGAAGACGCGGACGCTCGCGAACATGCCCGCGCGGAGCCGCGCGTCCGGGTTCGCCGCCGTGACGCGCACCTTCACCGTGCGCGTCCGCTCGTCCATGGACGGGCCGACGAACTCCACCGTCCCCGGGAAGATCGCGCCGGGGAACGCCTTCACGCCGATCTCGGCGCGGAGCCTCCCGCCGCGCTGCGCGTCGAGCACGCGGCCGAGCTGGTCCTCGTGGAGATCCGCCCAGACCCACACCGACGACACGTCCCCGACCGTCACGATGCTCTCGTCCGGCTTCACCAGCTCGCCGGGCACGGCGTGCATCTCGAGCACGATGCCGTCCGCCGGCGCTCGGACGACGAGGCCCCCGCCGCCGGCCCGCCGCCCGGCGCCGCCGAGCCGCTCCAGGTCGGCGGTGGCGACGCCCAGGCGCGCGAGCTTCTGCTCCGCCGACCGCGCGCGGATCTGCGCCGTCTCGAGCTCCTGACGCGCCGCGAGGTGCTCCTTCTCGGAGGAGATCTGCTCCTTGCGGAGCTGCTCCTGCCGCTCGGCGCTGGCGCGCGCCAGGCGGAGCGACGCCTGCGCCGCCAGGTAGTCGCTCTCGGCCTCGCCGACCTGGACGCTCTCGAGCTCCACCAGCGCCTGGCCGCGCCGGACCTGCTCGCCCAGCGAGGCGTGGACGGTGCGGATGGTGCCCTCGATCCGCGGCGACACGTGCGCGACCCGCCGCTCGTCGAACCGGACCTCGCCGGTGAGCGCGACCGGCGCCTCGACCCGGCGCCTCGCCGCGGACGCCTTCCGGACGAGGCCGCCGTCCACGAGCTTCGCGGGCACGCGCACGACGCCGACCTCGTACCGGCACTCGTCGCACTCGAACGTCTTCCTGCCGTGCTCGCAGCTCAGCGCGAGGAGCTCGTCCACGGGCCGGTCGAGGTCCGACCGCTCGTCGCCGCCGTGGCCGTCCCCGTCCGCGTCTTCGTGGCCGGCGTGCGGCGGCGCCGTCGCCCCCGCGCCCGGCTCGTGGCCGGCGGCCGCGGACTGCCCCGCGGCCCGCTCGGCGCCGGCGTCTCCACCCCCACGGCATGCCACGGCGAGGATCGCCACGGCGAGGATCGCCACGGCGAGGACGACCCGCTTCGAAAGGTGACGGTTCACGGCAGCTCCCGGCCGGAAAGCAGGATGAGCGCGCCGCAGTCCACGTCTCGCTCGCGGGCGCTGGAGAGGTACTCGCGGCGCGCCTCGAGGAGCACGCGCCGCGCGTCGATGACGTCGAGGATCCCCGTCTCGCCGAGCTGGAACGTCCGCTCGAGCGTGCGCGCCGACTCCTCGGCGCGGGGGAGGATCCGGATCTTCTGGCGGTCCGCGACCGCGCGGGCCTTGCCGCAGGCGGCGACGGCGTCGGCCTGCGCGGCGGCGAGGGCACGACCCTCGGCGTCGGCGCGGCTCGCCTCCGCGGCGGCCGCCGCCTCGGCGCGGCGGACGCGCCCGGACTTCCAGTCCCAGAGCGGCAGCTCGACCCCGAAGCGCCCGCCCACCGCCTCGCGATCGAGCTCGCTCGTGTAGAAGCCGCCCACCGAGAACGCGGGGACGCGGGACCGCCGCGCCGCGGAGGCCTCCGCCCTGGCCGCCTCGGCGCGCGCCAGCGCGGCGCGGACCCGCGGGTGCCTGGACGCGTCGAGCGGCGGGCTGCCAGGGTCGAGCGTCGGGGGCGGCGGCGGGAGCTCCACGTGCTGCACCGGGACGGTCAGCCACGCGCCGAGCTGCGCGAGCGCGCCGTCCCGGATCGCGCGCGCCGCGTCGACCTGGTTCCGGACGCGCTCGAGCTCGAGCTCCACCCGCGGGACCTCGACCGGCCGCCCCTCCCCCGCCTCCACGCGCCGGCGGACCAGGCGCGCCAGCGCGTCGGCCTGCTGCTCGGTGGCCTCGAGCGTCTTCACCTCGGCCTGCGCGTACGCGGCCCCGACGTAGAGCCGCCACAGCTCCGCGGTCACCTCGGCGCGGAGCGCACGGGCCTCCTCCGCCGCCTCGTCCACCGTGGCGCGGGCGGCGTCCACCTCGGGGCCACGCCTCGCCAGCCAGTCGAGCGGGAGGGTGAGCGCGAGGCCCCACTCGTTCCGGCGCGCCGCCCCGTCGCGCGCCTCGGCGCGGCCGGCGGTCGCCTCGACCTCGGGGTTCGGCGGGGTGCGTGCCGCCGTGAGCGCGCCCTCCGCGGCGCGGACGCGCGACCGCGACGCCGCGACGCGCGGGTCGCGGTCGATCGCGGCGGCGACGTCCGCCCAGCGAAGGATGGCCGGGGGAGGCGCGGCCGCTGCAGCGGGCACGGGCGCCGCGTACGCGAGCACGAGCGCGCACGCCCATCGAAGATGTGCAGACAAGCGGTGCTCCTGACGTGGGACGTTCGGCCGGACCGCGCGCTCGCGCGGCGGCCGGGGACGCGCGAGCCGCGCCGGCGCAGGCCGGCCCGCTCGCGCGAGGACGCGTCACGACGTCAGGCGATCGGCGGGCGGAACGGACGCGCGGGCTCGCGCGTGGCAGGCGCCTGCTCGGCGGGCTCGGCCGACGGCGAGCGACCGGTCTCGACGGCCACGACGACCAGCTCGCGCGCCGGGACGACGAGCTGCGTCGCGCAGCACGCGCAGTGGTGCTGGGTCGCGCCGCAGCCGTGCTCGGCCCCCTGGTCGCCGAGGTCGCCGTGATCCGCGGGCGTGTGGGCCACGTGCCCCGTCCGCGCGAGGTGCACGACGGCCTCGCCGACCTCGGCGAGGCCGGGGACGAACCCGTGCACCAGGATCGCGACGAGCAGCCACCTCACGGCGAGGCATCCTACCCGCGAGAGCCTCCGCCCGCAAACCGGCGCATGCGTGCCGTCCCGCGCCGGCGCGCCATCCCGAGGCCTGAGCGCCGCGATGCTCGGCTGGTCGCGGCCGACGACGCTGCGCTCACCGCGTGGGCGGGGCCGAGAACCTGATCGGAAGCTCGACCCAGTACGCCCCGGGGCGGCCCTGCGCGTCGCGCCCCGGGGTCCACGGGCACCCGCTCAGCGCGCGCCACACCGCGCAGGCGAATTCTGGCTCCATGCCCTCCGTCGGGGCCCGGAACCCCACCATCCGTCCGTCCGCGAGGATGACGAACTGGAACGCGGCCTGCGCGGGAACCCGATCCCGCAGGCGCAACGGCAGGCGGATCTCCCGGTGAATGCAGCCGGACGTCGCCACCCTCGGGCTCCTCTCTCCGGCGGCAGGCCAGCGGACCTCGACGCCGTCGGGCACGCCCGACGCCGCCGCGAGATCGCAGGGCGGCGGGGCCGGGGCCGGCGGACTCGGAGGGCTCGCATGCGCGCACGCGAGCACGAGCGGCAGCGCGGGGAACCGCAGCAGCCTGGGCATGCGGCAGAGCAAATCACGATGAGTGCGGAAGCGTCCAGCCTCGCCTCACCGCGCGCGGCGCCCAGCGCATGCGCGCCTCCCCTCCCCGGGCCCCGTCGCGGGCCCACCGCTCGGCCCGGACGGATGGTAGCGTCCGCCGCGAGACGGGGCGCCGCGGCGCCCGCGGCCCGGAGGATCCATGGCGGAGGCCAGGAACGGAGGCGCGGTGATCGCGGCGGCGCTGCAGCGCGCCGGCGTGGGCCACCTCTTCACGCTGTGCGGCGGCCACATCTCGCCCATCCTCGTCGAGTCCAAGCGGCTGGGCCTGCGCGTGGTGGACATGCGCGACGAGGCGAACGCGGTGTTCGCGGCCGACGCGATGGCGCGCCTCACCGGGCGGCCCGGCGTCGCCGCCGTGACCGCGGGCCCGGGCGTCACCAACGCCGTGACCGCGCTCGAGAACGCGCGCCTGGCGCAGTCGCCGGTGGTGCTCCTCGGCGGCGCCACCGCCACGCTGCTCCGCGGCCGCGGCGCGTTGCAGGACATCGACCAGCTCGCGCTCATGCGCCCCATCGCCAAGTGTGCCACCCGCGTCACCACCGTCGGTGGACTCCGCCCCACGCTCGAGCGCGCGCTCGCGCTGGCGCAGGGCGGCGTGCCCGGGCCGGTGTTCGTCGAGGTCCCGGTGGACCTGCTCTACGACGAGCCCCTCGTCCGCGACCTCTACCGCCGCGAGTCGGGGGCGGACCGCGTGGGCGGCGTCGCCGGCACCGCGATGCGGCTCTACCTGGAGGCGCACCTCGCGCGGCAGTTCCGGGCGCCCGCGCTGCCGTCGCTCGAGGACCTCCCGGCGCGGCTCGCGGAGCGGCTCGACCTGCGGCGAGGCACTTCCGGAGGGGTCGGACGGATCGCGGAGCGGCTCGCGCGCGCCGAGCGTCCGGTGCTGATCCTCGGCAGCCAGGCGCTCGCGGGCTGCGAGGACCCCGCACGCCTCGCGGCCGCGGTGCGCGCCCTGGGCGTCCCGGTCTACCTCGGCGGGATGGCGCGCGGGCTCCTGGGCCGGCGCGACGCCCTCCAGTTCCGCCACGCGCGCGGGCGCGCGCTCAAGGAGGCGGACGTCGTCGTCGTGGCCGGGTTCCCGTTCGACTTCCGGCTCGGCTACGGCCGCGGCTTCGGCCGCGGCGCCTTCATCGGGGCCGCGAACCTCTCCGCGGCGGAGCTGCGGAAGAACCGCAGCCCCGACGTGGCGGTCGAGATGCACCCCGGCGAATTCCTCGTCGCGCTGGCCGCGAAGGCGGGCAAGCCGCAGGCACGGGAGGCCTGGTTCGGCGCGCTCCGCGAGCGGGAGGCGGCGCGCGATCGCGAGATCGCCGCCGGCGCAGAGGCGGCCGGCGAGCTCGTGAACCCGCTGCGCTTCCTGCTGCGGCTCGAGGAGAAGATGGCCGACGACGCGGCGCTGGTGGTGGACGGCGGCGACTTCGTCGCGACCGCTGCGTACACGCTCCGCCCGCGCGCGCCGCTCGCCTGGCTCGACCCGGGCGTCTTCGGGACGCTCGGCGTCGGCGGCGGCTTCGCGACGGCGGCCGCGCTCGCCCGGCCCGGGCGCGAGGTGTGGCTGCTCTACGGCGACGGCTCGTGCGCCTACAGCCTGGCCGAGTTCGACACCTTCGCGCGCCACGGCCTCGCGCCCATCGCCGTGATCGGGAACGACGGCTCCTGGCAGCAGATCGCCCGGGAGCAGGTGGACATGCTGGGCGACGACGTCGGGACCGTGCTCGCGCGCTGCGACTACCACCGCGTGGCCGAGGGCTACGGCGGCGTGGGCCTGCTGCTGACCGAGGACGGCCGGATCGACGAGGTCCTCGATCGCGCGCAGGAGGCCGCGCGCGCCGGGCGTCCGGTCTGCATCAACGTCCACCTGCGCCGGAGCGAGTTCAGGAAGGGCTCGATCTCGATGTGAGGGGCGGCGCCCGTCACGCCTCCTGCTGCCGCAGCCGCGCGGCGACGTACGCGGCGAGCGTGGTGGGGCCCCGCTCCGGCGCCTCGGGCCGCTCGAACGCGCCGTCCACCACGGTCGCGGTCATCCGCGCGTAGGACTCCGCGGCGGAGGGCGAGAAGCCCAGCCCCAGGAACGTCGCGACCCACTGCGCGCGCGGGGTCTCGACCACCCGGATGTCGCGGCCGAGCGCGGCGGCGGCTGCGCGGGCGACGTCGGCGGCGGAGTACGGGGCCGGACCCTCGACGTGGTGCACGCCGGCGTGATCCTCGTCGTCGACGAGCCACCGCGCCGCGATGCGCCCGAGGTCGACGGGCGCGACCATGGGCAGCGCGAGCTCGGCCGGGAGGAGCGAGGGGATCTCGCCCGTCTGCCGCGCCGTCTCCAGCGCGAAGTCCCAGTTGCTCATGAAGTAGGCGCCGCGCACCACGCGGGTGGGGACGCCCGTCGCCGCGACCGCCTGCTCGAGCGCGTGGAGCACGCCGAGGTCGCCCAGGCCGTCGCCGGGCTGCGCGCCGTAGGTGGATTGCACCGCGACCTTCTCCAGCCCGGCGCCCTCGACGGCCCGCGCGATGGCCGCCATGGTGCGCCGCTCCTCGGCGACGGTGTCGGTGGCCGGGTCGGCGGGCGGCATGAGGAGGAACGCGCGCTGCCCGCGCCGGAGCACGGCCCGGAGCGCGTCCGCGTCGCGGACGTCGGCGACGGCGACGGCGGCGCCGCGGCGGGCGAAGGACTCGGCCCGGCGCGGATCCCGGGTGACGACCGTGACCCGCTCGCCGCGATCGAGGAGCGCGCCGGCGACCGCGGAGCCGACGCGGCCGGTGGCACCGAGGACGACGTGCATGGGGGTGGACGTGGACATGGTCCATCGGGTACCGCTCATCCCTGTCGGAACCTGTCCGCATCCTGCGGGTGAATCGCCCGAGCCGAGCTCCGCCATGCCCGTCCGTGCCGCCCGCCTCCTCGATCTCGCCGATCTGCTCCGCGCGTCGGCCGAGACCACGGTCGACGCGCTCGCCGCCAGGCTCCGGGTGAGCGCGCGCACGGTGCGGCGCGACCTGGCGCTGCTGCGCGAGCGGGGCATGCCCATCACCGGGCAGTCCGGGCCCGGCGGCGGGGTCCGGCTGGAGGGCGCGCGCGGTGTGGTCGCGGTCCACCTCGGCGTGCCGGAGATCGTCGCGCTCTGGCTCGGCGCGCGGCTGGCGCGGGCGGTCGCCGAGGTGCCGTGGGGCCGGCGCGCGGAGGACGCCCTCACCCGCCTGCTCGCGTCGCTCCCCGCGGAGCGCGCCCGCGAGCTCCGGGACCTCTGCGGGCGCATCTTCGTCGGGCCGAGGGCGAGCGAGCGGGTGCGCGAGGGGCTCGCACCGGTCGCGCCCGAGCTGCTGCACCTGTTCGAGGAGGCCGTCCGCCGCGGCGTCGCACTCGCGTTCCGCTATCGAGACCGGAACGGCCGCCCGACGGCGCGCCAGGTCGAGCCGCACGGGCTCTCGATCATGCCGCCGGTCTGGTACCTGCTCGGCCGCGACGTGGACACCGGCCTGCCCCGCATGTTCCGCATGGACCGCATCTCCACGCCCGCGCTGCTGCCCGCGCGCTCGTTCCGTCCGGACGCGCGCGTGGTCGAGGCGCTGCTGCCGCCGGAGGTCACCTGGGTGCCGCTGCGGCCGCGGCGGTGAGCTGGTCGCCTGAGCGGTGCGAGCGGCGCGCGATACGCCCATCCGGGTTCACGTTTAGTGTCAGAGGCGCGTGCCACAGTTCGCGCATGGATGCCGCTCCCATCGCCGGCCTCGGGGCCGCGGATCTGCCGGGCACCGCCGGGGCGGAGCACGCGTTCCTGCCGCTCCGCGAGCTGCTCCCGTACAGCCGCGCCGACCTGGATCGCTGGTTCCGGGGCGGCGAGCCGGAGGCGGACGACTGCGAGCGGATCCTGGCCTGGGCGTCGCGGGGGCACGGCGCCATCGACGTCGCCATCGCGGAAGGGCTGGCGGCGCTCCGCCGGGGCGACCGGCTCGCGGCGCTGGGCTACCACCTCGACGACTACGCGCGCGAGGTCCTCGGGATCGGGAAGCGCGCGGCGGAGGGCCTGGCGCGGCTCGGGGACGGGCTCGGCACGCGCGCGCGCCTGCACGAGGCGCTGCGGGCGGGGCGGGTCGGGCTCCGCGCGGCGGAGACCGTGCTCGCGGCGGCGACGGGGGACGCGGAGGCGTTCTGGGTGGAGCGCGCGGCCCGGCAGACGGTGCGGGAGCTGGAGGAGGCGGTCCGGCGGGCGGGGCGTACGGGCGACGACGCCGACGAGGAGGCGTGGGTGACGCTGCGCACGCAGCTGCCCGAGCACGAGCGGCTCGTCGTGGACGCCGCGCTGGAGGCGGCGGGGCGGAGCCTGCCGGGCTCGACCCGGGCCGAGCGGCTCGAGGCGCTGGCGCAGGAGTACCTGGCGGAGTTCTCGACCGACGGCGATCGCGACGGCGCGCGCCCGCTGGGGCCGGAGTTCCTGCGGCCGGTTCAGGGCGATCGCGCGCGGCGCGCCGCGCTCGAAGCCGAGCCGGAGCGCTGGCCGCTGCTCGCGCCGGTCGCGGACTGGCCGGCGCCGGAGGTGCGCTTCGACGACGGCGCGACCGCGCAGGAGATCGACCGGACGCTCCGCGAGCTCGCCGCGGCGCGGGCCACGCTGGAGGAGGTCATGGGCGCGTGCGCGTACGCGGTCCGCCGGAGCGGCATGCACCTGCGCCTCGGGTTCGCGAGCTTCCGCCACTACGTCGAGGAGCGGCTGCGGCTGCCGCCGCGCGCGGTGGAGCAGCGGGCGGAGCACGAGGAGCGGCTGGCGAGGTCGGCGGGACTCCGCGAGGCGCGCCGGCAGGGGGTCTCCTACGAGCGGCGCCGGATCCTGGCGCGGCTGCCGGAGGGCGAGATCGCGGCCTGGATCCCGCGGGCGAAGGCCATGACCTGCGTCGCGCTCCGCCGCGCGGTCGAGGGCGAGCGGGAGCGGCAGCTGCGTGCGCAGCGGAAGGTCTCGGTGCCGCTGCCCCGCCGGGTGGCCGTGCTCCTCGCGGCGGCGCTCGAGACGGTCCGGAAGAGGGTCGGCCGCCTCGTTCCGGCCGGAAGCTGCCTCGCCGTCCTGGCCGCGCACTTCCTCACGCAGTGGGAGCACGTGCTGAGGCGCCCGCCGAGCCGCTCGGAGCGCGTGCGGGAGCGCGACCTGGGCTGGTGCCAGGTCCCCGGCTGCAGCCACCGCGCCGCCCATTCGCACCACGTGCTGTTCCGCTCGCACGGCGGCGGGGACGAGGCGGAGAACCAGGTGGCGCTCTGCGCGTTCCACCACCTCCGCTGCGTCCACGGCGGCCACCTGACCGTCTTCGGGCGCGCGCCGGACGGGCTCACCTGGCTGCTGGACGGCGCGCCGTTCACCGGCATGGCGGAGGGCTGAACGGGCCTGCCAGCTTCCTCACCGGATCCGCATCGGAAGCTTGACCCAGAACGCGGTCGGCCGGCCCGCTGCGTCGCGGCCCGGCGTCCAGCCGCAGCCGGTCAACGTCTGCCACACGGCGCAGGCGAGCTCCGGCGGGTCCTCCGGCAGCAGCTGGAAGCCCGCAAGGCGGCCGTCCGCGAGAACCGCGAACTGGGCCAGCCACTCGCCCTTCAGTACGCGAAAGCCGGGCGGCGGCCGGAAGCTCCGCAGGAAGCACTGGTCAGGCGTGGTCCTCGGCTTCTGCTCGCCGGCCACGCTCCAGCGGACCTCTGCCCCCGCCGGAATTGCCGCGGCCGCCTCGAGGTCGCAGCGCGGCGCGGGGGAGGAAGCCGAGTGGGAGCACGCGAGGGCGAGTGCCAGCGCGGGGACGAGCAGCCTGGGCATGCCGGCCAGCACATCACGCACCGTGTTGGTCGTCCACTCCGCCGGCGGACGACCCGATCAGGGTATCGGGGCTGGACGCCCGGTGCACTGCGCGCCGCCCGGCTATGGCCCTTCGACCCTGAGAGGAGCGGGACCATGCGAAAGCTGATCGCGGGCGCGTTCACCACGCTGGACGGCGTCGTCCAGGCACCGGGAGGACCGGACGAGGACCGCGACGGGGGGTTCCCGCACGGCGGCTGGCTGGTGCCGTACTTCGACGAGACGTTCGAACGGCTCATGTCCGAGTGGACGAACCGCGCCGGCGCCTTCGTGCTGGGGCGCAAGACGTACGAGCTCTTTGCGGCCTCGTGGCCGAACGTCACCGACCCGGCGGACGAGGCTGCGGCGGCGCTCAACGGCCGGCCGAAGTACGTCGCGTCGCGGACGCTCACCGAGCTGCGCTGGAACGACTCGCACCTGCTGGGCGGCGACGTCGCCGGGGAGGTCGCGAGGCTCAAGGCGCAGGACGGCGGGGAGCTCCAGGTGCACGGCAGCTTCGACCTCCTGCAGACGCTGCTCCGCCACGATCTCGTGGACGGGCTGCGCATCTGGCAGTTCCCCGTCGTGCTCGGAACCGGCAAGCGCCTGTTCGGCGGCGGCGCCCTCCCGCTCGCGTTCCGCCTGGTGGAGATCCGGCAGACCGCGCCGGGCGCGGTGCTGCACGTCTACGAGCGGACGGGGCGGCTGCGCTACGGCGAGGTCGAGGTGGGCCAGGAGACGCGCCACTTCGACGAGCCGCAGCCTCCGGGCGCGCGGCGCTGAGCGCGGGCGGCGAGGCTAGAAGTACTCGGGCCGCCGCCGGCGCAGCGACGCCTCCAGCTCGTCCACGCGCTTCAGCATCGGGTGCCCCGGCGCGAGGGCGCGCGCGGCGTCCCAGCACGTCCAGGCCGAGGGCGTGTCGTAGCCCTCGAGGAACAGCTGGCCGGCGTCCATCCAGGCGCCGAGCAGGAACGGGTTGGCGCCGAGCGCGCGCGTGAACGCCTTCAGCGCGGCGTCGCCCTGCCCGAGCCTGAGGTGCTGGTTCGCGCGGAGCACGTGCAGGACCTCGCCGCCCTCCAGGCCGTCCGTCTCCAGCGGCAGGAGCAGGGCCAGCGCGCCCTTGGGATCCTTCGCCTCCATGTCCATCGACCGCGCCAGCGCCTGCATGCGGGCGTCGCCGCGCGCCGCGTCGCCGCACCTCCGCAGCAGGGCGTCGGGCGCGTCGGCGCCGGCGAGCCGGGACTCGAACGCGACCAGGAACGCCTCGAAGCCGCGCCCCTCCCCGAGGAGGCGCTCGGCGCGCTCGAGGTAGCTCGCGGCCGCCGGCGGGGTGCCTGCCTCCCGGGCACGGACGCGGCCCGCGAGCGCGACGACCTCCTCGTCCCGGAGCGGCTTCGACGGATACGGCGCCCACGCCGCGCGCGCGTCGAACGGCTCGTCCACGATCTCGCGCAGCGTCCAGGCGACGGTGGTCCGCTCCTGCACCAGCTGCCACGAGAACTCGAGGCGCGCCGGCGGGCGAGGCTCCTTCAGCAGCTCCGCCCGGACCAGCGGGTGCACGGCCGCGCCGTACAGGTACAGCCGCGAGAGGGAGGCGACCAGCTCGGGCGGCACCGCCCGCGCCGCCGCCACGAACGACGCGACCTCGCGGCCGTTGATCGTGAACACGCGCGCCCCGTCGCGGCGCCGCTCCTTCAGCTTCGCCTTCGCCGGCGGATCCATCCGCATCCCGAGCTCCACCTCGGCGTCGGCCAGGTCCTGGTCGCGCCCGATGACCGCCATCATCCTGGCCAGCGCCTTGCGGTTCTCGAGCTCGCGCTCCCGGAACGCGGGCACCGCGTACAGCGAGAACTCGCCCGCCTCCCTGGCCTGGTGATCGACCGCCAGCTCCCGCGCGGCGAGGAAGTCGAAGACCTGCTCGACGTCGCCGTCGCGGACCGCGAGCGCGGTGGGCGCGAGCCGCACGGTGAGCGTGCTCCGCGTGACCTTCACCTCCGGCGTGCCGGAGGCCGAGTTCGAGATCGTCTCGACCTTGTCGTAGACGATCCGCATCCCGGGCTGGGCCGCGGCCGGACCTCCGGACAGCGCGGCGAGCGCGGCCGTCCCGGCGGCGAGCAGGCACCGCCGGGTCCAGCGGACCACGAGCGAGCGGGCCATGGCACACCCTCCCGCGCGATCGTACCGGGCCGTGCGCGCGCGGCGGCGCGGACGCCGGGGTGCGGCCGCCGGGCGCGCCCCGCGCCCGCGCGCGCTCCGCCCTCGAGGTGCGACCGCCCTCGCGACGGCGCCTGCGCCGCAGCGACGCACCGCGTGCCGGGAGGTGGCCTCGCCCCCTCCCGCGGCCTAAGCTCCGGGCCGGGGCGCCGCGAATGACGGACGAGGTCGCGACGGGGACCACCACGCCGAGCTTCGCGCTCTCGGATCACCCCGAGCTGCTCCGGCTGTACCCGTGGTTCTCGCAGGCCGACTACGACGCGCTGCTCGCGGCGCGGCAGCAGAGCCCGGCGAGCCGCGCGTGGTGGGAGGCGGACGGCGCGGACGGCGGGAGCCCGGCCGACCTCGCGCAGGCGGCGCAGGGGCTCTACCTCTCGCTGGTGCAGGCGCGGCCGTGCTGGTGGCTCCCGGACCACGAGGACGGCACGCCGCCGACCCGCGACGAGATCGACATCGCGGTGAGCGCTCGCCTGTCCGCGAAGCGCGGCCTCGCCGATCGCGCGCCGGCTCCGGGCTCGCCGGAGGACCTCGCCGAGCTGACGCGGTTCCACGCCAGCCTCTCCCGCCGCGGGATCCCGCCGGAGGCGCTCCGCGCCTGGTACCGCGAGGCCTACGCGGCGTACCTGGCCGCGGCGCGCGGCGACGGCCCGCGCTGATCGCTCGCCGCGGCGTGCGGCGCCTCAGGCGAGATCGGCGCGGCTTCAGGGGCGGCGCGCGCCGGCCTGGGGGTGGCCCTGCGCGCGACGCCACTGCGCCGGCGTCCGGCCGTGCACGCGGCGGAACTGGCGGATGAAGTGCGTCACGTCGGCGTAGCCCACGTGCCCGGCGATCCCCTCGACCGATCCGTCGGTGGCGCGCAGGCGGCGGCGGGCCTCGGCCATGCGCTGCGCGAGGATCCACTCCCCGACGGTCCGCCCGGTCTCGCTCCGCACCACCGTGGCGACGTGCGCCGGCGTCCGCCCCACCGCCCGCGCCACGTCGGACAAGGACAGCGGGCGGAGCGCGCTCCCCTCCACGAACGCGAGCGCCCGGCGCGCCAGGCTCGACGCCTCGGTCCCGGGGTGCAGCGTGGCCGCGCTGGCGCGGACCAGCTCGAGCAGGACGAGGCGGAGCAGCGCGGCGAGCGCCTCGTCGCGGCCCTCCTCGCGGCGTGCGGCCTCGTCCTCGAGCGCCCGCAGCCACCGCTCGAGCCGCCGGCGCCCGGCGGGCGGGAGCCGGAGCACCGGGTGGCATCCGCCGCGAACCTGCGAGAAGAGCCGCAGCGAGTGGCCGGACTGCTCGGGCCAGAAGGCGATCCCCCAGCCCTGGGCGCCCTCGAACCGCGCCGACGAGTGCGCGTCGCCGGGCGGGATGACGTGGACGTCGCCGGGCCGCAGCTCGAGCGCGCCGGCGTGGTCCACCCGCGAGCGTCCGGCGGTGAGGAGGACCACGACGGCGTACGGGTGCGCGAAGCCGCCGCTCGCCCGCCGCGTCCCGGCGGCGGCGCGCCGCGCGTGCGCCTCGAGGCGCGTGACGAGCAGCGGCTCGCGGCCCTGCTCGAAGGCCTCGGCGTCCGACGGGCTGGGCGGGTCGTGCTCCACGGCGTGCACTCCTCGGCTCGACCCGGCCTGGCGAACCGGTCCGGACGAGCGCCGGGACCGTACACCCTGCCCGCTCGCGGACGCTGCCCCGCACGGGCCGCAAACGGCTCGGGACCTGGATCGTGCCCTCTCGGAGCGTCATGTCGATCCGGCCCGGGCTCGTTCGTCGCCAGGTCAGACCCCCACCGGAGGTGCACTGCCATGAAGTACCTGACGTTCATGCGAAGCTCCGAGTCGTACCGCGCCGGACCGCCGCCGCAGGCGATGATGGAGGCCATGGGCCAGTTCATCGAGCGCTCGTTCAAGGACGGCGTGCTCGTGGACACGGGCGGCCTCCTGCCCAGCAAGGACGGGTTCCGGGTCCGGCTCGCGAACGGCAAGCTCGCCGTGACCGACGGACCGTTCGCCGAGGCGAAGGAGGTCATCGGCGGCTGGGCCGTCCTGAAGACGGCGACGCGCGCCGATGCGCTGCGCGTGGCGACGGAGTTCATGGAGCTCCACCGGAAGCACTGGCCTGGGTTCGAGGGGGAGTGCGAGGTGCGGCCGATCGAGGAGTACGAACCGGCACCGTAGCGCCCCGAAATCCCTAGTAGATCCGGGGAGGTGATTTCCCCCTCCCCTGCGTCAGCCCCTTCCAGTACAAGGTGCCATGGCGGCAGACGCGACGAAGGGCCCTCCCGGCAGCGGGGAGGGCGAGGTCCACGCCGGATCCGGGCCCGGTCCGTACCAGGACGAGATCGTCATCTCCTGGCCCGAGCTGCACCGGGACGCGCGCTACCTGTCGCGCGTGCTGCACGAGCTCGGCGACTGGAAGGGCATCATCGCCATCACGCGCGGCGGCCTCGTGCCGGCGGCGCTGGTGGCGCGCGAGCTGGACATCCGCCTCATCGACACGGTCTGCGTGGTCAGCTACGGCGCCGCCGAGACGGGCGGCGCGGAGGCGAAGCAGGGCGAGCTGCGCTGGCTGAAGACGGTCCCGGGGGACGGCGAGGGCTGGCTGCTCATCGACGACCTGGTGGACACGGGCCGGACCGCGGCGGCGGTGCGGGAGAAGCTCCCGAAGGCGCACTTCGCCACGCTGTACGCGAAGCCGCTCGGCCGCCCGGTGGTGGACACGTTCGTGAAGGAGTTCCGCCAGGAGAAGTGGATCTACTTCCCGTGGGACATCGACTACCGGTTCGTCTCGCCGATCCGGCAGCGCGGCGCGAAGGACCAGGGGCCCACGTGAGCGTTCCGCGCCTCGAGCTGAGGCACGTCACCAAGCGCTACGGGGACGTCGTCGCGAACGACGACGTGGCGCTCACCGTCGCGCCGGGGGAGATCCACGCTGTCCTGGGCGAGAACGGCGCCGGCAAGTCCACGCTGATGAAGGTGGTCTACGGCGCGGTGGCCCCCGACGCCGGCGAGATCCTCTGGGACGGGCAGCCGGCCGAGGTCCGCACCCCGCACGACGCGCGGGCGCTGGGCATCGCGATGGTGTTCCAGCACTTCTCGCTGTTCGACTCGCTCACCGTCGCCGAGAACGTGTGGCTCGGGCTCTCGCGCAAGGTGGCGCTGCGCGACGTCACCGAGCGGATCCGCGCCAAGGCCGCGGAGTACGGCCTCGACGTGGACCCGCTCCGCCCGGTGCACGTGCTGTCGGTGGGCGAGCGGCAGCGCGTCGAGATCGTCCGCGCGCTCCTCGCCGACCCGCGGCTGCTCATCCTCGACGAGCCGACCGCGGTGCTCACGCCGCAGGCGGTGGACAAGCTCTTCGAGACGCTGCGCCAGGTCGCCGCGAGCGGCTGCTCCATCCTCTACATCAGCCACAAGCTCGACGAGATCCTGGAGCTGTGCCACGCGTGCACGGTGCTGCGCGGCGGCCGCGTGGTCGCGACCTGCGACCCGGCGCAGGAGACGACGGCCAGCCTCTCGCGCATGATGATCGGTGCCGAGCCGCCGCGGCTCGAGCGCCGCGCCGCGAAGCTCGGCCCGGTGGCGCTCTCGGTCGAGCGGCTCGCCCTCCCCTGCCACGACCGCTTCGGCGTCCCGCTCGAGGACGTGTCGCTCGAGGTCCACGCGGGCGAGATCGTCGGGATCGCCGGCGTGTCCGGCAACGGCCAGCAGGAGCTGCTCGCCGCGCTCTCGGGCGAGGACCCGCGCGCGGACGCGGGCGCCATCCGGCTGTTCGGCGAGCCCATCGGGCGCACCGGCGCGGCCGGGCGCCGGCGCCGCGGGCTGCACTTCGTCCCGGAGGAGCGGCTCGGGCGCGGCGCGGTGCCGTCGCTCTCGCTCGCCACCAACATGCTCCTCACCCGCCAGGAGGCGCTGCGCGCGTTCGGCTGGATCGACCGCGCCGCGCTCCGCGACCAGGCGTCGGGCGTGCTGCGGCGCTACTGGGTCAAGGCCGCCGGCCCGGGCGCGGTGGCGCGGAGCCTGTCGGGCGGCAACCTGCAGAAATACATCGTGGGGCGCGAGCTCGACGCGGTGCCGAAGGTCCTCGTGGTCGCGCAGCCGACCTGGGGCGTGGACGTCGGCGCGGCCGCGCAGATCCACGCCGAGCTGCTCCGGCTGCGCGACGCCGGCGCGGCGGTGCTGGTGGTCTCCGAGGAGCTGGAGGAGCTGTTCGCGCTCGCCGACCGGCTCCACGTCATCGCGAAGGGCCGCCTCTCGCCGCCCCTGCCCGCCGCCGACGCCACCGTCGAGCGCATCGGGGAGTGGATGAGCGGGCTGTGGGCGGGCGGCCCGGGCCGCCCCGAGGCCGTCGCCGGAGGGCCCGCGTGATCCGCCTCGACGTCCGCCCCACCCCCTCGCTCGCGATGAGCGTGCTGTCGCCGGTCATCGCGCTGACCGTGACGGTCACGCTGGGCGGCCTGCTGTTCCTCGCGCTCGGCAAGGAGCCGGGGCGCGTCCTCTCGATGTTCCTGTTCGAGCCGTTCAACGGCGCGCGCGCGCTCACCGAGCTCGGGCTCAAGTGCACGCCGCTCATCCTGTGCGCGCTCGGCCTCGGGCTGTGCTTCCGCGCCAACGTGTGGAACATCGGCGCCGAGGGGCAGTTCCTGATGGGCGCCATCACCGGGGGCGGGCTGGCGCTGTGGGTGACGAACGCGCAGCTCGCGCTCTCGCCCTGGGCGTTCTTCCCGCTGGTGGTGCTGGCGGGCGCCGCGGGCGGCGCCGCCTGGGCCGGCATCGTGGCGCTGCTCCGGGACCGGTTCCACGCGAACGAGATCCTCGTCAGCCTGATGCTGGTGTACGTCGCCGACCTGCTGCTCTCGTGGCTCGTGTTCGGGCCGTGGAAGGACCCGCGCGGCTTCAACTTCCCGCAGACGGTCAACTTCTCCGCGTCCACCGAGATCCCGCGCATCGTGCCCGGCCTGCGGCTGCACTGGGGCTTCGTCTTCGCGCTGGTCGCGGCGATCCTCATGTGGCTGTTCATGTTCCGGACCTACCGCGGCGTCCGCCTCCAGATCGGCGGCCCCGCGCCGGCCGCGGCGCGCTACGCGGGCTTCTCGGCGAGCTCCGCCATCTGGACGACGCTGCTCCTCTCCGGCGGGCTCGCCGGGATCGCCGGCGCGTTCGAGGCGGTCGGCCCCATGGGCCAGCTCACGCCGCACGTGGCGAGCGGGTACGGCTTCACCGCGGTGATCGTCGCGTTCGTGGGCCGGCTCCACCCCATCGGCGCGCTGCTCGGGAGCGTGGTGCTCTCGGCGCTCGTCATCGGCGGGCAGCTCGCGCAGTCGCGCGTCGGGCTGCCGGCGTCGGTGAGCGGCGTCTTCCAGGGCATCCTGCTGCTCTCGCTGCTCGCCTGCGACACGCTCATCCACCACCGGCTCCGGCTGGTCGGCTGGAGCCGGAGGACCGCGCCGTGAACGAGCTCGCCCTGCTCATCGCCGCGACGCTCGCGGCCGGGACGCCGCTCGCCATCGCCGGCCTGGGGCTGCTGCTCAACGAGCGCGCCGGGGTGGTCAACCTCGGCGCCGAGGGCATGCTGCTCGTCTCCGCGGTGGCCGGCTTCGCGGCCGCCCACGACGGCGGGAGCGAGTGGCTCGGCTTCCTGGCGGGCGCGGCCGGCGGCGCCGCGGTGGCGGCGGTCTTCGGCTGGCTGGTGGTGTGGCTCAACACCAACCAGTACGCGACCGGCCTGGCGGTGAGCCTGTTCGGCTCGGGGTTCTCGGCGTTCGTGGGCATCGGCTACGTGGGCAAGCAGCTCGGCGAGCAGCCGCCGCACCGCGTGCCGTTCCTCGCCGACCTGCCGTTCGTCGGGCCGGCGCTGTTCCGGCACCACCCGGTGGTCTACCTCGCCATCGCGCTCGTCGCGGCCGCGGCGTACTTCCTCTACCGCACGCGCGCCGGCCTCCTCCTGCGCGCCATCGGCGAGTCGCCGCAGTCCGCGCACGCGCTGGGCTACGGCGTCCGGCGCATCCGCTTCGCCGCGGTGGTGACCGGCGGCGCGCTGTGCGGCATCGCCGGCGCGTACCTGTCGGTCGTCTACACGCCGCTGTGGGTGGAGGGCATGGTGGCCGGGCGCGGGTGGATCGCGCTGGCGCTCACCGTGTTCGCCACCTGGCGGCCGGCCCGCATCCTCCTCGGCGCGTACCTGTTCGGCGGCGTGACCATGCTCCAGCTGCACCTGCAGGCGCGGGGCGTCCACGTGCCGAGCCAGTTCATGGCGATGCTGCCCTACGTCTCGACCATCGCCGTCCTCGCGCTCATCTCCCGGAACCCGCTGTGGATCCGGCTCAACATGCCCGCCTCGCTGGGGAAGCCGTTCTTCCCCGGCGCTTGAAGCCGCACCCGAAGCACCCGCAGTCATCCAGACCCTGACAAGGGGGAGATCGACACCATGAATCGCTCGTTCACCCGCCGGATCGCGCTCGGCGCGCTGCTGCTCGGCGCGACGCTCGCCGCCTGCTCCAAGAAGGAGGCGCCGCCCGCGCCCGCCGCCGCGCCCGCGCCGGCCAAGCCCGAGCCGCTCAAGGCCGCCTTCATCTACGTCGGCCCCGTCGGCGACGCCGGCTGGAGCTACTCGCACGACCTCGGCCGCCGCGCCGCGGTCGAGAAGCTCGGCGCGGACAAGGTCACCACCACCTTCGTCGAGAAGGTCCCCGAGGGCCCCGACGCCGAGCGCGTGCTCCGCGACCTCGTCGCGCAGGGCAACAAGCTCGTGTTCGCCACCTCGTTCGGCTTCATGGAGTCGATCGTGAAGGTGGCGAAGGACAACCCGGAGGTGCGCTTCGAGCACGCCACCGGCTACAAGACCTCCGACAACCTGCGCGTCTACGAGGCGAAGTTCTACGAGGGCGCCTACCTCGCCGGCGTGGTGGCCGGCAAGATGACGAAGACCAACACCCTCGGCTTCGTCGGCTCGTTCCCGATCCCCGAGGTGCTCCGCAACATCAACGCGTACACCCTGGGCGCGCAGAGCGTGAACCCGAAGGTGAAGACGCGGGTGGTGTGGGTGAACTCCTGGTTCGACCCGCCCAAGGAGACCGAGGCCGCCCAGTCGCTGCTGAACCAGGGCGCCGACGTGCTGCTGCAGAACACCGACTCGACCGCCGTCCTCCAGGCCGCCGAGCGCAACGGCAAGCTCGGCTTCGGCTGGGACAGCGACATGAGCGCGTTCGCGCCCAAGGCGCACCTCGGCTCGGTCGCGCTGAACTGGGCCGTCTACTACGAGAAGTCGTTCCGCGAGGCGATGGACAACACCTGGAAGACCGAGGTGACGAAGTGGGGCGTGAAGGAGGGCATGATCGACTACGTCAAGCCCGCCTCCTTCCTCCCGGCCGACGTCCAGCAGGCGCTCGAGACCGCGCGCGAGGGGCTGAAGACCGGCGCGGTCGCCGTGTTCAAGGGCCCGCTCGTGGACAACGCCGGCAAGGAGGTCCTCGCGAAGGACGCCGTCGCCGACGACGCGTGGAAGGGCGCCATCAACTTCTACGTGAAGGGCGTCGAGGGGAAGGTCCCGTCCGGCAACTAGCCCTCGCCGCGGATCGCCTCACGGCCGCGATCGGCTCCGCCGGTCGCGGCCGTTCCCTTTCCGGCGCTCGCGCACGCCCCGCCGGCGCGATGGCTCAGGCGTCGTAGCGGATGTCGCCCGCGCCCTCGACGTCGTAGCCGGGGATGGCGCCGGCCTCGGCGCGGAACGCCCTGCCCTGCGCCACCTCGCAGAGCCGCACCACGCGCGCGTCGCCGAGGTCGCGCGCCTTCACGATCAGCCCGTACGGCTCGGTGGCGATGGGCAGGAACGCGAGCCCGGCGCGCTCCCCCCACGCGCGCGAGCAGAGCCCCACGTCGGCGCGCCCCGCCGCCACGGCCAGCGCGACCTCGAGGTGCGAGCGCAGCAGGAGCGCCTTCCGGTGGGCGCGCGCCGGGTCGAGCTTCCGGGCGCGCAGCGCCTCGTCGAGGTGCCTGCGGACGCCGGCGCTCCCGGGGCGGGACGCGAGCCGGCGGCGGGGCAGCTCCTCCAGCGTCACCGGCCGGCCCGGCGGGTGGACGAGCCCGATCTCGCGCGTGACGAGGTGGATCCGCGCCACCCGGTCGTCGCCCACGTGGCTCGGGAACCCGCCCGCGTGCGCGCCCGCCGCCAGCACCGCGCGGCGCCGCAGCAGGTCGGCGGCCTCGGCCATGTCGGCCTGCACGAAGCCGAGGAGCGGCGGCCCCTGCGCCGCGGCGAGCGCGAGCAGCGAGAGCACGGCCACGTCGCCGTTCGCGGCGACGAGCGCGGGGGCCGCGTCGAGCGCGCCCCCTGCGGCGGGCGCGGGCGTCTCGCTGCGCGCCTCGGCCGCCCTGCCGCCCGACCAGGCCAGCACGTCCTCGCGCGAGAAGCGCCACTCCGCGCCGACGCGGCGGGCGGGGAGCCCGCGCCTCAGCAGCCGGTACACGTGCTTCGGGTGGACCCGGAGGACCTCGGCGACCTCGGCGGTCGTGAGCAGCTGATCGGGCATGCGCGCCCCCGACTCTAGCAGCCGCGGCGGCGCCTGGCGAACCGGACTGGCCGACGCTGGTTGCCGTATGCGGCTTTACCGGAGTATAGGGTTGCCTGTTGTTACCCGTTCGTCCCATCAGGAGTACCACCGTGATCCGCCGCAGCCTGCTCGCCGTCGCGCTCCCGGCGCTCCTCGCGGCCGCGCCCGCGCGGGCGCAGGCGCCCGGGGCCACGCTCACCGTCGCCGCCGCGGCGAACCTCAAGACCGCCGCCGAGGAGCTGCGACAGGCCTTCGAGGCCGAGCGCCCGGGGGTCCGGGTGGCGCTCACCTTCGGCGCGTCCGGCGCGTTCTTCGCGCAGCTCCGGAACGGCGCCCCCTTCGACGTGTTCCTCTCCGCCGACCGCGACTACCCGGCCAAGGTGATCGCCGCGGGGCTGGCCGACGCCGCGGACGAGAAGGTCTACGCGCTCGGGAGGCTGGTGGTGTGGCTCCCGCCCGGCTCGACGGTGCCGCTCGAGCAGCGCGGGCTGGCGGCGCTGGCCGATCCCGGGGTGCGGCGGATCGCGATCGCCAACCCCGCGCTCGCCCCGTTCGGCCGCGCCGCGGAGCAGGCCCTGCGGGCGGCCGGCGTCTGGGACGCCGTGAGGCCGCGGCTCGTCCTCGGCACCAGCGTCGGGCAGGCGGCGCAGTTCGCCAGCACCGGCGCCGCCGACGTGGCGTTCCTGCCCTCCTCGCTCGCGCTCGGGAAGGAGCTCGCGGCCGGCAGGGCGGTGCCCGTCCCCGAGGCGCTCGTCCCCGGCATCGCGCAGTCCGGCGTCGTCCTCCGGACGGCCCGGGACCCCGCGCTCGCCCGCGCCTTCCTCGCGTTCCTGACCGGCCCGAAGGGCCGCGCCGTCCTCGCGAAGTACGGGTACGGGCTCCCGTAGCCATGGACGCCGCCGCGCTCGCGCTCTCGCTGAAGCTCGCCGGGCTCACCACGCTGGTCCTGCTCGCCGTCGGGCTGCCGCTCGCGTGGTGGCTCACGGTGAGCCGCTTCCGCGGGAAGGTCCTGGTCGAGGCGGTGGTGGCGCTCCCGCTCGTGCTCCCGCCCACGGTGCTCGGCTTCTACCTGCTCACCGGGCTCGGCCCGCGGAGCCCGGCCGGCCGCGCCTTCGAGGCCCTCGCCGGCCACCCGTTCCCGTTCTCCTTCGCCGGGCTGCTCGTCGCGTCGGTGCTCTACAGCCTCCCCTTCGCCGTCCAGCCCTTCGCCGCGGCGCTGGCCGGCGTGGACCGCCGGCTCGTCGAGGCCTCGCACACGCTCGGCGTCTCGCGCCTCGGGACGTTCCTGCGCGTCACGCTGCCGCTCGCCTGGCCGGGCGTGCTCGCGGGCGCGGTGCTGAGCTTCGCGCACACGCTGGGCGAGTTCGGCGTCGTCCTCATGGTGGGCGGCAACATCCCCGGCAAGACCCGCACGCTGGCGGTCGCCATCTTCGACCACGTCGAGGCGCTCGAGTACGCCGCGGCGCACCGGACCGCGGGCCTGCTGCTCGCGATCTCCTTCGGCGTGCTCACGCTCGTCTACGCGCTCCAGCGCCGGCCGGCCTTCCGATGGAACGAGCGCTGACCTTCGACGTCGCCCGGCGGTTCCCGCGCGGCCCCACCATCCGGGCGCGCGCGAGCTGGCCGCTCGGGCGCGAGGCCGTCACCGTGCTGTTCGGGCCCTCGGGGTCGGGCAAGACGACGGTGCTGCGCGCGCTCGCCGGGCTCGACCGGCCCGACGCCGGCGCCATCTCGTTCGGGGGCGAGGCCTGGTTCGACGCGGACCGGCGGGTGTTCGTCCCGCCCCAGGCGCGCGGGATCGGCCTGCTGTTCCAGGACCACGCGCTGTTCCCGCACCTCTCGGTGGCGGCGAACGTCGGGTACGGCCTCCACCGCCTGCCGCGGGCGGCGCGGGCGGCGCGCGTGGCCGAGGTCGCGGAGCGGATCGGGATCCGCGAGCTGCTGCCGCGCCGGCCCGGGCAGCTCTCGGGCGGCCAGCGCCAGCGGGTGGCGCTCGCCCGCGCGCTCGCGCCGCGGCCGCGGCTCCTGCTGCTCGACGAGCCGCTCTCCGCGCTCGACGCGCCGACCCGCGAGGCGCTCCGCGGCGAGCTCCGCCACCTGCTGGAGGCCTCGGGCGTGCCGGCCGTGGTCGTGACCCACGATCGCACCGAGGCGCTCGCGCTCGGCGACCGGCTGGCCGTGCTCCTCGACGGCACCGTGCGCCAGGTCGGCCCCGTCCACGAGGTCTTCTCGGCCCCGGTGGACGCCGAGGTGGCCCGGGTGGTCGGGACGGAGAACGTGTTCCCGTCGCGCCTGCTCCGCCGCCACGACGGCCTCGCCGTGGTGCGCGCCGGGGCCGCCGAGCTCGTCGCCCTCGACCCGGGCGGCGTGGAGGACGAGGCGTACGCCTGCGTCCGGGCCGAGGACGTGGTGCTCGAGCCGCACGACGGCGAGCACGCCACCTCCGCGCAGAACCGGCTCGCGGGCGTGGTGGCGGCGCGCCGCGACGAGGGCCCGCTCGTCCGGATCACCGTGGACGTCGGCGTCCGGCTGGTCGCGCTCGTCACCCGCGCCAGCGCCGAGCGCCTCGGGCTCGTCGCCGGCCGCGAGGTCACCGCGATGGTGAAGGCGCCCAGCGTCCGCCTCGTCCCCCGGCGGGCCTGAGAGCACGTGAACCCATCCCCTCCCGTCGCCGCGGCGGCCGATCCGCGTCGCATCGCGTCGTTGCTCCTCCCTCACATGCCTCGGGGCATGCTCGGTCGTCGCGCCTCGCGCTGCTCGCGTCTCGACCGCCTGGCTCGGTCCGGGGATGGATTCACGCGCTCTGAGCGGCGGCCCGCCGGGCGATCGGCTCGCGCGTCCGCCCGCCGGGCGTCATACCCGAGGTCCAGGATGCGGCGACCCGGATGACGACCCTCACCCCCTCGGAAGCCCGCGCCTTCCTCGTCGGCCACCACCTGCTCCGCGCGCCGGAGCTCCCGGCCGGCCCGGACGGCGTCCGCGCGCTGCTCGAGCGCCTGCGCTGCATCCAGCTCGACCCGCTCGATCCGCTCGGCACCAACGCGGACCTGGTGGCGCTGGCGCGCGTGGACGGCATCGCGAAGGGCGACGTGTACCGCCACCTCCTGCCCGGTCACGCGTTCGAGCATTTCGCGAAGGAGCGCTGCCTCCTCCCCGCGGGCGCCTTCCCCTGGTACCGCGACGAGCTCGCGATCGAGGCGCCGTGGTGGTCGCACGCCGAGCGGCTGCGGCGGCTCCCGCCGGGGGTGGTGGAGCAGGTGCTCGAGGAGGTGCGGGCGCGCGGCCCCGTGGCCGCGGACGACCTCACCGACCACGGCCCGGTGGAGCGGCTCGACTGGAGCGGCTGGAAGGGCACGCCGCGGGCCGAGAAGATGGCGCTCGAGGTCCTGCAGACGCGCTGCGAGGTGGTGGTGTGCGGGCGCTCCGCGCGCGGCAAGGTCTACGACGTCCCGGAGCGCGCCCTGCCGGGCACCGCCGGGGCGCGCGTCCACCCGCGCGGCCGGTCGCGGGCGCGGCGCGCGGAGGCGTTCCACCGCTGGGCGGTGGTCGAGCGGGTGGAGGCCGCCGGCCTCCTCTCCACCGCCGGCGGCTCCACCTGGTCGATGCTGGAGCCGGCGCGCCGCGCGCGCATCCCGGAGGCGCTCGTGTCCGAGGGCGCGGTGGAGGCCGTCCAGGTCGCCGGCTCGCGGCGGACGTTCCTCGCGCCGCGCGGCTTCGCGAGCCGCCGGCACCCGCCGCCCGACGGCCGCGTCCGCCTGCTCGGCCCGCTCGATCCGCTGCTCTGGGACCGCGGCCTCGTCCGCGCCGCGTTCGGCTTCGACTACACCTGGGAGGTCTACCGCCCCGCGCACCTGCGGCGCTTCGGCTGGTACGTGTGCCCGCTGCTGCAGGGCGACGCGCTGGTGGGCCGGCTGGACGGCGCGGTGCGGGACGGCGCGCTCCGCGTCCGCGCGGTGTGGGTGGAGCCGGGCGCCGGCCTCGATCGCGCGGACCTCCTCGCCTGCCTGGAACGCCACGCGGCCGCCTGCGGCGCGCGGCGGGTGGTGCTGCCGAGGCGGCTCCGGGTGAACCGGGGGTGAGCAGGTCCCGTGAGCCCCGTACATGAGCACTCCTAGTCACTTCCACGCACCCCTGATTGTCGATTGCGGTCGCGATGGCCGGGGTGCTGCTCTGGGCCCCGCGCGTCGCACCGGGCGTTCATGCGTGAGTCCCAGCGTGCGACCCCAGGGGGAGTCGCATGAGCCGCTTCACGTCGACCTTCGTGACGCTCGCCGTCGCGCTCGCCGCCTGTGGGACCAGCGGCGACGCGTGCGTGGAGAGCGCCGTCGTCTCGTCCCCGTCCTCCGCGCTGCGCGTGGCGCAGCTCGCGCGCGCGAGCGTCTTCGAGCGCTCGCCGGAGGGAACGGGGTTCACGAGCGGACATCGGCTGTACACGGTGGACGCGCGCGGCGATGGGACCTTCACCGTCCGCCCGCGGGTCAAGGGCTCCGACGCGGCGCTCGAGCTCGAGACCGTGCAGATCGCCCGCGGTGGCACGCCGATCGGTGGCCGTCCATCGGGCGCGCGAGCCGACGGCGCAGGTGGCCTGTCCTTCGCCCGCGGCGGCGTCGTCGAACGGATCGAGAACGGGGAGGCAGGCCTCGAGCAGTCCTGGGAGTTCGCCGGTCGGCCCGCGGGGGGAGGCGATCTCTCGGTGCGCGTGCGCGTGGGCGGTGCCGCGTTCCGCGCCGAGACACGCACGGGGCTCCACTTCCAGGGTCGCGGAGACGACCTGCCCTTCCGATATGGTCACGCGAGCTGGATCGATGCGACCGGTCGCGCGACGCCGGTGCCCGCCAGGTTCGAGGGAGGACACATCGTCCTCACCGTGCCGGCGGCGACGTTGGATGCGTCGCGATTCCCGGCGGTCCTGGATCCGGTCGTCTCTCCGGAAATCGGGATCGACGTGGCCTGGCCGGGGAGCGGCGCCAAGGTGGCGTTCGATGGAGCTCGGTACCTGGTCGCATGGATCGACGGGCGGGGCATCGTCGCGTCGCGCGTGGCGCTGGACGGCACCGTGATCGACGCCGACGGCATCCCGGTGGCGCCGCCCGGCGCCTACACGCTGGACGTGATCCACGACGGCACGAACTTCCTCGTCACCTGGGCCGAGTACCGCTTCAATGCCACCCCCGAGTGCATGCCGAGCAGCGGGAGCAAGCTCCACGTCCTCGCGCGACGCGTCGGGGCCGACGGAAGCCTCGTCGATCCCGCCGAGCTGCTGATCTCCGACTCCGAGACGTGCCCGTTCTGCGGAGCCGCCTGTGATCGGCTCTCGCCGCCACGGGTTTCCACCGCGTTCGACGGGACGAACGTGCTCGTGGCGTGGGACGAGCAGGAGCACGGGGGCGAACGGTTGCGCGCCGCCCTTCTGGGAGGCGCCGACTTCCTCCAGCCGGTCGACACCGACCACCTCGCGACGAGCGAAGCGTTCGAGCCGGCCGTGGCGTTCGACGGCGCCCGCTTCATCCTGGTGTGGAGCTCTGGCGACGTCTTCGCCGCCCGGGTCGACGGCGCCGGGGTAGCGCTGGACTCGCCGGGGCTCGCGATCGCCGACGCCGGCACGAGCTACCTTGTCGGTTGCACGTCCGGCCCGGCGCCCAGCATCGCGTGCGCCGACGGGGCCTGCGTCGTGCTGTGGCGTGATTCCCGGGACCTCAGCCTTCCGCGGTGCGAGTACCGCATCGCCGCCTCCACCCTCGACCCGGGCGCGACCGGCTTCGATCCCTCGTCGTTCCCGGTGACGGACGCCGTCCTCCAGCAGCCCGGCCTCGCGATCGCGCACGACGGCCTACACTTCGTCGCGCTGTGGTCGACCTCCGACTCCATCGTCGAGCGCAGGATCAGCGCCGACGGCGTCGTCCTCGACGCGGAGGACCAGGTCGTCACCGCACAGGCCGCTGCCGCGGACCTGGCAAGCGATGGCCACGGGACCTCGCTCGTCGCGCATGCCGGGCGCACGGGATGGGGTGGCCTGGGGGAGCTGCTGCCCGTCGCGGGGCGGCTCCTGATGACGTGGGCGTACCTGACGACCGAGCGAACCGGAAGCGGGGCCGGGACCATCGTCTCGTCGCCCGGCGGCATCGATTGCGGCGCCACGTGCGCCGCGCCGTTCGACGCACCGACGCTGGTGACCCTCACGGCCGTTCCGGACCCGGGATCGACCTTCGTCGGCTGGTCCGGCGCCTGCGACGGCGTCGCTGGCTGCGAGGTGCTGGTGGACCGCGCCACGACGGTCTCGGCGCGCTTCGACGACCTCGAGGCGCCGCTGGTGCTCGTGCCGGACGACCTCCAGGTGAGCGCCACCAGCTCCCAGGGAGCCATCGTGACCTACGTCGTCTCCGCCGAGGACGAGGGGAGCGGGGCCCTCACGCCGATCTGCGAGCCGGCGTCGGGATCGCTGTTTCCTCCGGGCACGACGGAGACGACTTGCCTGGCCACGGACGCTGCGGGAAACGTCGGCACGGGGTCGTTCCGTGTGAACGTCTCGTTCTCGTGGAGCGGCGTTCTTCCTCCGCTCCGAAGAGACGCCATCGCGATGCTCCGCCTCGGGAGCACGATTCCGGTCAAGTTCCAGCTCACCGGGGCCAGCGCCCGGATCGCCGATCTCGCTGCGAGCGCGTTCATCAGCGCGCACGCGGATGGGGGCTCGATGACCATGAAGCTCGCGACCGGCGCATTTCGCTATGACCCGGACGCGATGCAGTACGTGCTGCAGCTCGCGACGCAGCGCCTGGGCTCCGGGACCTTTGATTTGCACGTCGTGATGCCGGACGGGGTCAGCCGTGTCGTGACGTTCACGCTGCTCGACTGACCTGGCCACGACGGACGTGGAGCCGCGCGGGAGACGCCCGCTCAGGTCGGCAGGCAGCCGCCCCCCGGGCCGATGCCCGCCCTCACGCGTCGCCGCGCACGCGGCGGAGCCAGCGGCGGAGGCTGCTGACGCGCCCCTTCGCCGCCGGCTGGGCGCCGGGCTCGCCGGCGCCCGGTGCGGCCGGCGCGCCCGCGATGAACGCGAGCACGTGCTCGGCGCGCAGCCAGACCCGCGTGCCGGCCGCGAGCGGGCCGGGCACGAACGGCTGGTTGTCGAGCGTCCCGCCCCACCAGCCGTCCTCGCGCACCGCGTCGAGCTGGACCCACATGTGCTCGGTTCGCTCGGTGAGCTCGCCGTGCGGCCCCGCGGCGAGGAACGCGAACGACGCCTTCACGAGGTCGCCCGGCGCGGGCGGCGCCGCGAGCGCCTCGGCCACGCGTCCCACCTCGCCGGGATGGAGCAGCCTCCAGCCCTCCTCCTCCAGCGTGGGCGCGGGCTCGGGCTCCGACTCGTCCGGTGGCGCCGCGCGCGCGCCGTGGGCGCAACGCTCCGACCAGGCGCGGATCACGGCGGGCACGACGCCGATCTCCTGCGCCCGCGTGAGGACGTGCGAGCCGTCCAGCAGCATGAGGCTGGGCCGCTGCCGGCCGCGGCCGAGGTGGACGTGCACCTCGAGGCCCAGGGTGGGCGGGAGGACGTGCGACTGGTTCGCGAGCGTGCCCCGGAACCCGGGGTGGTCGGCGGGCGCGCCGCCGTCGAAGGTCCGCCGGTACGCCTCGAAGTCCTCCCGCGCGACCTTCACCCAGAAGCCCCAGCGGTACGGCTCCTCGCGCCCGCGCACCGGGATCGGCGCCACGCAGCGGATGAAGAACGCCTCGCCGTCGATGGAGACGAGGTCGTCCGACTCGCGGACCCGGTCGGCCCGCTCCTCCTCCGGGACCGCGAACACCGCGTCCGGCCGGTGAAAGCCGGGCTCCAGCTCCTCGTGCTCCTCCCCGCACTGGTCGCAGCGCCCACGCCCCATCGCTCCTCCGGCCGGGCGCGACCGCGCCCTCGCACCCCGGCAACTCTAGCCGAGAGCTCCGTCACCTTCGGCGAAACCTCCCATCCGGTCCCGGGCGACCAGGGCGGCGCATCCTCCCTCGGCGTGCGGCGGCGCCGATCGATCGGGCGTCCCCGAGAATCCGGTGCCCCGCCGCACGCGCCGCGGGTGTAGACAGGCGCCAGGAGGACCGCCATGACGCTCCCCGTCGATCGTGCCCGCGAGATCCTCGCCGTGCGCCGCATCGCCGTCGCCGGCGTGTCGCGCGACGAGAAGGACTTCAGCCGCTACCTGTTCCGCGAGCTCGTGGCCCGCGGCTACGACGCCGTCCCCGTGAATCCGGCGCTCGCCGAGGTGGACGGCCGCCTCGCCTTCGCCTCCCTCGCCGACGTCGAGCCGCCGGCCGAGGCCGCCATCATCGTCACCCCGCGCTCCGCGACCGAGGCCGTGGTCGGCGACGCGCTCCGCGCCGGCATCCGGCGGATCTGGCTGCACCGCGGCGCGGGCGCCGGCTCGGCCACGCCGGGCGCGCTGGCCCTGTGCCGCGCCAGCGGCGTCGAGCCCGTCCACGATCTCTGCCCGTTCATGGTGCTGACCGGCGCGTCCTTCCCGCACCGGTTCCACGGCTTCTTCCGGCGCCACCTCGGGCACGAGCACGCGGCGGGGCCGGCGTGAGGGGCCCCGCCGTGAAGGTGACGAGCCCCGTCCTCGGGAACACGCTCACGCTCGACGGCCCGGCCAGGCGCGTGGTGAGCCTGGTCTCGTCGGCCACCGAGACGCTGTTCGCCGTCGGCGCCGGCGCCGCGGTGGTCGGCGTCTCGCCGTACTGCGCGCGCTACGTCCCGGGCCTCGCCGCGCCGGTGGTCGGCGACTACGTGCGCGCCGACCCTGCCGCGATCCGCGCCGCCGCCCCCGACCTCGTGGTGGTGACCGACGGAGTCCAGCTCCCGCTGGCGCGGCGGCTGGCCGCGGAGGGGCTCCCGGCCTACCTGCTCCCGGTGCCGCAGAGCCGGTTCGGGATCCTCGAGAACGCCGTCGCGCTCGGCGCGCTGACCGGGCGGCTCGCGGAGGCGCGCGCCCTGTGCGCGTCGATCGAGGCCGGGGCCGCGGCGCTGGTCGCGAGCGCACCGGCCCCGCGGCCCCGCGTCTACGCCGAGCTGTGGTTCGGCGCCCACCCGCGCAGGTTCGGCGGCCGCGCGTTCGTGCACGACGTCCTCGAGCTCGCCGGCGCCGAGAACCTCTTCGGCGAAGATCCGTTCGCGTACGCCCCCCTCGACCTCGGCGAGGTGGAGCGCCGCGCACCGGAGTGGCTGGTGGTGTTCCAGGAGCCCGAGCACCCGGTGGACGCGCGCGCGCTCGCCGCCGCGCGCGGCTGGGCGGGGCGCCTCGGCGACCGCATCGTCACCTCGACCGTCGAGCGCGGCCGGAACCTCATCCACGACGGCCCGTCGTTCCTGGAGACGGCGCGCTGGCTGCGCGGCGTCCTGCTCGGCGAGGCGACCCGCTGAGCGCGGGCGGAGGACGCGAAGAGGCCGGCGGACCCGGGGGGGAGGGACGCCGGCCTAGCCGCTCGCTTGCGGGTCCGCCCGCGGCGGGCGACACGCCTCGACGGTGTGTCCGTGTCCCGGCCGCGTCCACGCCATCGAAGGGTTGCGGCCGGATGCCGCCGTTCCTCCGCGCCGGACGCTCACCCGCCCCGCCACCAGCTCCACTTCACCAGGAACGTGTCCACCGCCCGGCCGCGGAACAGGTCGGGTGAGCCGAGGCCGCTCGGCACGTCCCCGTCGCGCGCGGGCAGCTCGCTCTGTGAGCGCGTGTAGACGACGTACAGCGTGGAGCCCAGGCGATACTCCCACCGGACCACCGCGTTCAGGTTCACGGTCGCGTCGTGCGAGGCCGGATCGCCCGCGTACGGGACCGGCGCGAGATCGGCCCAGGACACGCGCCGGCGGCCGGTCACCGACGCGCCGTAGAACGTGTCGCCCCAGCGGATGGCCGAGCTGAACGCCTGCGCGTAGAGCTGCGCGCTCAGCCGCGGGGTGAACACGAGCTGCTGCCGCAGGGTCACCGACACGAACCGCGGATCCTGGACCCCGAACACCGCGGTGCCGTCGGCGAGCGTCTCCAGCCAGCGCGGCCCCTGCGGCTTGTGCTCGTACCCCGCCTCGAGCTTCGTCTCGAGGCGCGGGTGCGGACGCCAGCTCCCGGTGAGCGAGCCGGACCAGCCGCTCGATGGGCCGAACGGGCCCTCGTCCATGGTGCGGAAGTAGACGACCTCGACCTTGCCCTGCAGCTCGCGGTGCGGGTCCGAGGCCAGGCTCGCGGTCACGTACCAGTGGCCGGTGCGCTCGAACGCGATGCCCGAGCGCGCGATCTCGCGCGTGTCCCACTGCGGGTGCTCGACGTTGAGCCGCACCCTCAGCTCCTCGTACCCGGGGAGCTGGAGCTTCGCCGAGGTCCACCAGTTGAGGCTCCGCGCCATCTTCCCGTCGGCGTCCCAGTTGACGTCGAGCGTGCTGTCGGCGCTGAACGAGTGGAACGGGCCGAAGCCGTTGGGCCGGACGTAGCGGCCGACCAGGTCGACCCACTGGAAGTCGGAGAGCGGCTGGTACCCGACGTCGTTCAGATCGAGCTTGGCGTCCTCGTAGAGGTACTGCACCTCGAAGCGCCACGGCTCGCCGCCGAGCTTGCCCCAGCGCATGTGGCCGCCGAACCCGAGATCGCCCGCCCGCAGCACCGTGCCGTCGCGGAGCGTGCGCCCGCCCTCGGGCCCGCCCACCGCCTGCGAGGCCTCCACCTGCGCGAAGCCGCCCCAGTCGCCCGGCACGGTGAGGTCCAGCCCGAGCGCGTTGGAGCCGCGCGACGCGCACCCGGCCGCCCGGTAGTCATCCTCGGTGGCGAACTCGCGCCGCCGGCAGCGCGGCTCGAGCGGCGTCGCCGCGGTGAACATGGCGCCCGCGGTGGCGCGCCCCCCGAGCCGCTGCCGGGCGACGGCGGCGAAGTAGTTGGTGCTGACCGGGTGCGCCGACGGCAGCGCGTTCTCCGGGCCGAGCCGGAAGGGCTGCCGCAGGCGGAACCGCCAGCTGCGGTCCGGGTCCTGCTCCACCGGCGCGAGCGCGGCCGGATCCGGGTTCCCGTAGCCGAGCGGCACGAGCGCCGCGTTCCCGGCGCCCATGACCACCGAGTCGAGCACGCCGAGCTCGAGCCCGCGGCGCACGCTGCCGGTGACCTTGGCGGCGCCGAGGATGGGGGCGTCGAGGCCGATGCGACGGGAGTAGAAGAGCTGCTGCTGCGCGCCGTACTCGCTGCCCACCGGCTCGAACACGTCGAGCCCCTCCATGAAGAACAGCCGCTTCTCGGGGAAGAACGGCTCCGAGTTCTGGAGGTTCTGGATGACCTGGTCGCTCTCGACCTGGCCGAAGTCGGGGTTGATGGCGCCGGTGAGCGTGAGGCCCGAGCCGAGGGGCGACTTCAGGTCGAGCCCGACGTCCACGAGCGGGTCCACCAGCCGGGGATCGGGCCGGGAGGGGTCCGAGTACTGCGGGCGCACCGTGGCGCGCGCGGCGACGTACGGCAGGAGCTCGAGGCCCCGCGGCGGGGCGAGCTCCGAGAGCCCCTCCAGCCGGCCGAACCGCGAGACCACCAGGTTGCCCGGGTTGAGCGGGTTCGCCTCGCGGGGCACGAGCACCGTCCCGAACACCTGGTGCGTCCGCGGCACGTGCCGGCGCACCACGAAGCCCCACTGCTGCTCGGGCGCCGACGAGAAGCGGAGCTGCCGGAGCGGGATGGCGAGCTCGACCGACCAGCCGCGCGCGTCGTCCGCCACGGCCGCGTCCCAGACCGCGTCCCAGCTGTCCGTCGTGTTCACGTCCGCGTAGACGAGCTGGTCGCGGAGCACACCGGCGGCGTTCACGGTGAACACGTAGGCGGTGCGCCCGCCCCCGCCCGAGTCGATGGCCACCTCGACGCGGTCCGCGGTGGTGTCGGTGTCGCGGCGCGCGAGCTGGCGCACGACGGCGCCGGGCTGCGGGTCGAAGCAGATCACGCCTACGTACACCATGGCGTCGTCGTAGAGGACCCGGACCTCGGTGCGGAAGCTCGCGGGCAGCCCGGGGTTCGGGAAGCTCTCGACGAACCGGCTGTACGCGGGCGCGGCGGCCCACTCCTCCTCGTCGAGCCGCCCGTCCAGCGCGATGGGCCGCGGGGTCCGCACGGCCACGACGGCGTCCGCGCGGGCCGGGTCCGGCTCCGCGGCGACGGCCGAGGCGGCGAGCAGGCAGGTGATGGCGACGGCGATCGGCTTCAAGCGTGTCCTCGGCGCTCCCCCCCGTTGAGAGGGCTCGCGCCGGCGTCCGTGACAGCCGCGCGCGTGCGGCGCTGCCGCGCCCCCGGGGCGTCCACGGGCGGGTTCCCCCCCGGCGTGCGTCGCCGCGCGCGGCCGGACCGTCGCGTCCCGCGCGCCCTCGACGCCGGGAGGAGGGAACGCCTTCGACCGTCCCCTCCTGTTCGGTTGAACGTCCGCACTCGGAGTGCTTGCCTCTCGGCGGGCGCGCACGCGCCGGCCGCCGGGCGTCCCCGGCGAGCGCGGCATCGCGGCGGCGCCGGTCCGGGGGGGCCCATGACGCCTGGCATTCGGATGGTGGTGGCGTGCTGCTGTTCGTGCATCGGCTCGAGCGTTGCGGCGCAGGGAGTTCCGGTGATGATCGACCTGGGCACGCTGGGCGGCGCGTCCAGCGAGGCGGTCGCGCTGAGCGACGCCGGGTACGTCGCGGGGAATTCGCTCCGGGCCGACGGCGCGCACCACGCGTTCCGCTGGACCGCGGCGGGCGGCATGGCCGACCTCGGCACGCTCGGAGGTGCCTTCAGCGAGGCGGTGGCGGTGAACGCGAGCGGCGACGTCGCGGGCGGCGCGTACCTACCGGGCGACGCCTATCACGCCTTCCGGTGGACGGCGGCGGACGGCATGGAGGACCTCGGCACGCTCGGAGGCGCGCAGAGCGAGGCGCGGGCCATGAACGGCGCCGGCCAGGTGGTCGGGCAGTCGGAGCGCGGGGACGGCTCCTGGCACGCGTTCTCCTGGACCCCGGCCGGCGGGATGGTGGACCTCGGCGCCGGGACCCGCAGCGACGCGCTCGGCGTGAACGGCGCGGGCCAGGTGGTGGGGTGGACCGAGCAGGCCGACGGCTCGAGGCGCGCGTTCTCGTGGACGGCGGCGGGCGGCAGGGTGGACCTCGGCGCCGGTGCGGCCATCGCGGTGAACGCGGCCGGCCAGGTGGCCGGGATGACGACGCTCCCGGACGACTCGCCCGGGATCTTCTCCTGGACCGAGACCGCCGGCACGGTCGTGCTCTCCTGCGGACGCACGCTGTACGACGTCCTCGCGCTCGGCGACGGCGGGCACGTCGTCGCGAGCTCGCTCGGCGTGGCCCGCGTGCGCTCGATCCTGTGGACGGCGGCAGGTGGCTGCGTGGACCTCGGGACGCTCGGCGGGACCCACACCGTGGCGCGCGCCGTGAATCCGGGCGGGCAGGTGGTGGGCTGGAGCTCGCTGTGGGACGATCATCCGCAGCACGCGTTCACCTGGACCGCGGACGGAGGGATGGTCGATCTCGGCTACTGGGGGCTGGACGGCCTGAAGGGCCGGGCGAACGCAGTCGACTCGCTCGACAGGGTCGCAGGCTGGTCCGAGCTGGTCCCGCTGGTCCCGCGCGACGACTTCGCCTACGGGCCCACGCACGCGGTCCTCTGGAAGACCGCGCCGACGGCCGAGATCGAGCAGCTGGTCTCGACGCTCGCCGGGATGGTGCTGCCGCGCGGCACGGCGATCAGCCTGGCCGCCAAGCTCGCCGCGGTCCTCGCGGCGCTGGATGCACAGGACGTCCCCGACGCCTGCGACGCGCTCGCGTCCTTCGCCGACGCGGTCGCCGCGCAGACCGGGAAGAAGCTCACGCCCGAGCAGGCGGGCCCGCTCGGCGCCGCCGCCGCGGACGTGCGTGCGATGCTGCAGTGCCCTTGAGCGCCGGCGGGGCCGCCTACCGCGTCGCGATCGCCGCCATGAACCCGATGTACGCGGTCGCGACGCGGTTCGCGAACACGTCGTTCACGTGGCCGCCGTCGAGGCTCCAGTCCGGCGCCATCGCCGGGATCCCGTCGATCACGACGAGGTTCCCCTGCGCGTCGCGCTGCTCCATCGCGGCCAGATCGAACACCCGGCCGGTCGGGCCGTAGCGGGCGCGGACGAGCTGGCTGAACGCCTCCCGCCGCAGGTTCGCCCCGCCCTGCACCCAGGACGTGAGCGGGACGGTCCAGTGGACGATGCGGCCCGGGAAGTCCCGCTCCAGCGCGTCCATGACGGACTGGTAGCGCGCCCAGATCGGCGCCACGTCGGTGGACTCCGCGAAGTCGGCGAAGCAGAGCTTCATGGCCGCGTGGTCGAGCCCGCCCGTGAAGATGGTCCGGACGAGCCGATCGAACTCGTCGATCTTCCCGATGGGATCGCCGTTCGTGCCGAGCTCCACCTCCGCCCACCCGCCCGCGGGGATGCTCGCGAGACCCGCCGGGTTGCTCACCAGCACGACGCCGCCCTCCGGGTGGTCGCGCAGGATGCGCTGCAGCCCGCCGCTCCCGTCCCAGGCGCCGCCGTACAGGATGTTCGCGCCCACGCTCTGGTGCGCGAAGAGCTGGCGCTTCGTGGCGAGCACCCGGAGCTGCTCCGTTAGCGTGGCCGCGTCGCCGCCGCCACCGCCGTCCCCGCCGTCCCCACCGCCGGACCCCGGGCCGCTCGTCCCGGAGCCGGAGCACGCCAGCACCGCCACCGTCAGCATCCAGCCGATCCGTCGCATCGTTCTCCCGCCACACCGGGTCCCGGCGCTCAGCGCGCGGCGCCGATCGCCACCGCGTACATGAACGCGACGTATGCTCGCGCCACCCGGTCCGCGCCCGCGTCGTTCAGGTGCGCGTCGAAGTGACCGTCCCCGCTCCAGTCGAGCGCCAGCGCGCGGACGCCGCCCAGCGTGACCAGGTTGTCCTGCGCGTCGTGCGCCTCCAGGTCGGCGAGGTCGAACACGCGCCCGGTGGGCCGGTACCTCGCACGGATGAGCTCGCTGAGCTGCTCGCGGGCGGTGTTCCCCTCGATGTCGGTGACGTCCGGCATGAGCGGCACCGTGAAGTGGATGACCCGGCCCGGGAAGTCGGCCTCCAGCGCGTCCATGACCACCTGGTACCGCGCCCAGGTGTCGGCGACGTCGGTCGCGTTCCAGATGTCGGTGAAGCAGAACTTGAACGCGACGAAGTCCAGCGCGCCCCCGAACCGCACCCGGACCTGGTGATCGAAGTCGTTCACCTTGCCCACCGGATCTCCGTTCGTCCCGATGGCGGTGTCGGCCCATCCGCCGGCGGGGAACGCCGATCCGTCGGCGCTCGCCGGCTCGTAGACCACCGCCACGCCGGCGGCGGCGTTGGCCTGGAGGAGCGCGTCGAGCCCGGCGTGGCCGCTCTGGCCGTAGAGGATGCTGTTCCCGACGCTCTGATGCGCGAAGAGCTGGCGCTTCGAGGCGAGCGCCTCGAGCTGCTGCGCCACGGTGGGATCCACGGGCGGCGGCTGCGCCTGGATGGTGTACGCGGCGGAGCGCACCGCGCTCGCCGCGAACCCGTCCGCGGTCGCGATGGCCCGGAGCGTCGCGGAGACCGAGATCGTCACCGGGTCGGCGCACGCGGGCGTGGCCGGCGTGGGCTGGGTCCCGTCGAGCGTGCAGCGCACCGTGGCGCCCGGGGTGGTGCTCGCGACCGTCACCTGCTGCGCCGAGGCGTACACCCCGCCAGGTGGCGAGAACGTCGGCGGCTCGGCTGGGGACGGCGCAGCCGCGTCGATCGTGTACGTCGAGCTCGCGACCGCGCTGCTCGCGTACCCGGGCGCGAGGGCGATGGCGCGGACGGTGGTCGTCTCCACCACGTCCACCGAGGTGCACGCGGGCGACACTTCCGTGGGCTCGCTGCCGTCCAGGGTGCAGCGCACCGTGGCGCCCGGGGTGGCGGTGGACACGGTCACCTGCTGGGCCGAGGCGTAGGTCCCACCCGGCGGCGAGAAGGTGGGCGCTGATGCCTGGGGCACCTCCGGAGGCGGTCCCGACGAGCCGCCCGAGCCGGAGCAAGCGAGCGCGGCGAGCGCCACGACCCATGAGCGGTTTCGCATTTTGCCGTCTCCCTCCGTGCACCGGCTGGCGCCAGGCCCCACGCCCATACCAGACCCGGCGTCGAGGTGGCGCGCCTCCGCGGAGGCAGGCGGTGGAGTGCCCCACCTCGTTGCCCTCTGCGGGGGGCGCGCCCGGCGTCATGGCGCCGCCGGGCACGCACCGCTGCCCGTGGCGAGCCCGGCGGCTATCCATGGAGCGCACGCGACCCGCGACGGGCCGCGCCCCCGGAGGTTGCGCATGACGGTCACCACGCCGGACACCGGTGCCGACGCGCCGCTGCTGCGGCCCATCGGCGTCATCCGCTCGGCGATCACCGCCCGCGGCGACGCGCCCAGGCAGGGCTCCGAGGGCGCGCCGGACGCCTGGCTGGAGGTGCACCCGTGGGCCGCGGACGGCCTCGACGGCATCGCCGCCGGCGACGCGCTCGTGGTCGTCACCTGGCTGCACCGCGGCGATCGCTCGGTGCTCCGGGTCCACCCGCGCGGCGATCCGCGCAACCCGCTCACCGGCGTGTTCGCCACGCGCTCGCCGGATCGGCCCAATCCGCTCGGCCTGCACCCGGTGACGGTCCGCGCGGTGGAGCCACACCGCCTGCGCATCGGCCCCATCGAGGCCATCGACGGGACGCCGGTGGTGGACCTCAAACCGGTGCTCCGGTAGCCACGGCGGCGCTCGGGCCCGCAGCCCCTGCCTCAGATCGACAGGATCCCCGGCCAGTGCCGCGCCCAGTCCCGCGCGCGCACGCGCCGCTGCCAGGCCGGGTCGCCGCGGTCCACGCGCGTCGAGCCGGCGAGGAGCGCCTGGACCCGCGCCTCGAACGCGCCGGCGACGGCCTCGTCCTCGACCACGAGCAGCAGCTCGTCCTCCCAGTAGCTCGCGGTGACGTCCAGGTTCGCGCTCCCCACCGCGCAGGCGCGGCCGTCGGCGATCATCGCCTTCGCGTGCACGTGGGGGCGCACCAGCCCGAGCTCCGGCGACCAGCCCGGCACGTCGCGGACGGCGAGCAGCCACGCCTCGGCCCCCGCCGCCACGAGCGTGTCGATGCGCGAGTGGACCAGCCAGGTGGCCGCGGTGCGCGCGGTGGCCCAGGGGCCCTCGAACGGCTCGCCGCCGTGCGTGGGCGTGACCTCGCCGAACAGCACCTGCACCCGGACGCCGCGGCGCAGCGCGCGCGCGAGCGCGTGCTCCAGCTCGAGGAGCAGCGGGAACCCGTTCACCGCCAGCAGCCGGGAGCGCGCGCTCTCGACGAGCGCCAGGTAGGCCTCGAGCGTGCTCGCGTCCCGCAGCCCCCGGTGCACCACCACCCGCACCCGCTCCGCGCCGGCCATGCCGGGCTCCGCCACCTCGAACGGCGCGCCGCCCGCCCCGGTCCACGCCTCCAGGAAGGCGCGCTCCACCGCGGCGACGGCGGGCCCGCGCACCCGCGCCCCGCCGTCCAGCCAGGGCACCTCGCGCCACGGCGTCCGCGGCCCGACCCGGACCTCGTCGAAGCCGGTGTAGTACTCGTGCGCGAGGTTCCGGCCGCCCACCAGCGCCACGGCCCCGTCGGCCACCACCAGCTTGCGGTGGTCGCGCCGCTTCAGGTCCTCGACGCTCGGGACCGCCGCCACCGGGCGCGAGACCCGCACCTCGACGCCGGGGCGGGCGGCGAGCCGAGCGAGCAGCGGGTTCTCGAGGCCGAAGGAGCCGTGGAGGCCGTGCAGCGAATCCACCAGCACGCGCACCGCCACGCCGCGGCGCCCGGCGCCGGCGAGCGCCGCCTCGACCCGCCGGCCGGCGTCGTCGTCGGTGGCCAGGTAGACCTGGAGGTGGAGCGTCCGGCGCGCGCCGCGGATCGCCTCGAGCAGCCAGCGGCGGGCGGTGGCGTTCTCGAGCTCGAGCTCGACGCGGTTCCCCTCGATCGCGGGCGCGGCCGTCGCCGCGTCGAGCCGCGCGTCGAGCGAGCCGGGGCGCGGCGCGGGCGGCGGCGCGCGCCACGCGCGCCCGGCGAGCTGGTGCGCCTCCAGCGCCTCGAACCCGATCGCGGCGGGCGGATGGGGTCCACGGTGCACGATCGCGGCGACCGGGAACCCGGCCGCGCGCAGGCGGCCGCCCACCCGCGCCAGGCGCACGGCGTCGTGCGCCTCGCCCACGTCCGCCGCCTCGCCCTCGTCCAGGACCGCGCTCGCGTCCACCACGCGCGGCGCGAGCCCGGCGGCGCACAGCCGCTCGCGCACGAGGTGGCAGCTCCGGGTCGGGCGCAGGCGCACCGCGAGCGGCTCGGCGCCCTGCAGGCCGGCGAGGAGCGCGAGGTCCTCCGGGCCCAGCTCGGCGTCGAACGGCACGAGCGGCAGCGCGCCCGGGCGGAGCACCGCGACCTGCCGCTCCACCGCGGCGACCGGGTCGAGGCCCTCGGCGTCGCGCGCGCGGAACACGCCGATCGAGCCGGCGGCCAGGCCCGCGGGCAGCTCCGCCTCGCCGCCGCACGTGCGCACGCGCGCGACCACGCGGCCGTCCGACACGAGCGCCAGCTCCTGGTCCTCGACCGGCGGGTTGCGCCCGAGGCCGTAGGCGTAGCCGACGCGCAGCCGGACGGGGCCGCCGCCGTCCAGCAGGTCCGGCACGTCCAGCGGCCGCCGGAGCACCGAGCGGACCGGCGCGGCCGGCGGCAGCACCAGCACGGGCGCCGGCCAGGGCGCGCCGCGGAGCAGCGCGCCGGGGAAGCGCGAGAGGACCACCAGGTCCAGCCGGCGCTCGCGCGCGACGGTCTCGAGCGTCCGCCACGTCCCGGCCCCGAAGCCGCCGGCCAGCTCGACCGGCGCGCGGATCCCGGCGACCTCCAGCGCGACGGCGACCTCGTCCCGCGACGGCGGCGCGAGCGACAGGAGCGTGACGCGCTGGGCGGGATCCCCGTGGTCGCGCAGGAAGGCCGCGAGCGCC
>NZ_BAZG01000007.1 GCF_000964525.1 Anaeromyxobacter sp. PSR-1 | reverse complement strand
GGGGCGGGCGCAGGACGGCCCGGGTACGGACGATCCGGGATACGGCGCCGGAGCGGGCGCGGGTGCCGGGGCCGGACGGCCGGGATACGGCGCGGGCGCGGGACGGCCCGGGTACGGCGCCGGCGCAGGGGCCGGTGCGGGCCGCGACGGATACGGCGCCGGGCGCGAGGGCCAGTAGGTCGGCGGCGGCGGGCGCT
Source organism: Anaeromyxobacter sp. PSR-1 (assembly GCF_000964525.1). GTDB lineage: Bacteria > Myxococcota > Myxococcia > Myxococcales > Anaeromyxobacteraceae > Anaeromyxobacter. The sequence goes on along the minus strand of NZ_BAZG01000007.1, from coordinate 69,437 downwards.
CGGGCCGCCAGTTGCCGCGGTAGTACCAGCCGCGCCCGCGGCGCCACTGCCAGTCGTTGCCGCGCGGCGGGTAGTAGTCGTGGCGGTGCGGCCCGCGGACGTAGCACCAGCCGCCGCCCGGCACCGGGTGGCCTTCCCAGTACGTGAAGACGAGCGGGCCCCGGTAGAAGTAGTAGCCGCCGTCGAGCACATAGGCCGACGGCTGGTCGGGATAGTAGTCGTGCCAGTGCGCGCCGGGCTCGTAGCACCAGCCGCCGCCGAACGCGTCGGGGACGAAGTGCTCGCCGTAGTACCAGACCTGCAGCGGCGGCGGGGCGGGCGCCGGCGCCGGCATGGCGACCGGCGGCGGCTCGGACGGCACCGGCGTCGCGACCACGCAGCCCGAGGCGGCGATCGCGAGCGGCGCGAGGATGGCGAGGGTGCGCTTCATGGTGGGCTCCTCGGAGCGGCGCGCTCCACGGGATCGACGGGCGGCGCGCCGTCGAAATTCGAGCGCGAGCATAGCAGCGGCCATGCCACCGCCGAACCCCGCGGAACGACGTGCGTGGGGGCGGATGTGCGCGCGCGCCCGCGGCACGGCGTGAAGCGGGCGCACGCCGGGCGGACCGCGCCGCGCAGCGGCGCCCGCGGTCAATGCAACGTCTTCAGAGGTGCGAGGCCGAGGCGGGCGGAGGCGTAGCGCCGGAGGACGGTGCGGTACTCGTCCACCGAGCGCGGGCCGGCCACCAGCCACTCGTCGCCGATGACGAGCGCGGGCGCGCCGCGGATGCCCTTGTCGAACGCGCTCTCGTGCACCTCGCGCACGCGCCGCTCGGTGGCGGGCGCGGCGAGCGCACCGGCGAAGCGGTGCAGGTCGAGCCCGGCCCGCTCGGCCAGCTCGAGCAGCACGTCGGTGCGCGCCACGTTGAGCCCGCGCACCAGCGACGCCTCGCGGATGGCGTGGCGCAGCGCGGCCTCGCGGCTCGGGCCCTGCAGCCGCGCGGCGGCGAGCGCGGTGAGCGCGGGGATGGAGGTGAGCGGCGGGTCCGGCGAGAGCCAGAGGTCGTCGGTGACCGCCGCCGCCTCGGGCTCGCGCGCGGCCTTGCGCGCGGCGCGGGCCAGCGCGCGCCGCTCGGACTTGGTCATGGCGCGCGGCTCGAGGCGGGTGGGGTACGGCTCGAGCTGGAGCGCGCCGAAGGCGCCCTCGACGTCCTCGAGCGCGGTGAGGATGCGCCGCTCGGCCACCAGGCACCACGGTGAGAGCGGATCCTCGTAGAGGACCAGCGCGACGGGCTGTGCGTGACGGAAGTGGGGGGACACGGCGGGCGCGGATTCTACTCGGGCGCGCGCGCCGCGCAGAAGCGACGGGCGGCTGCCTGCTCCCCCGTGTCACGCGAGCCGGCGACGGCGCGCGGCACCCACACGACGCACCGTGAAGCGTCAGGCGAGGTGGCCGCTCGCGTAGCCCGACTGCCGCGTGCTCGCGAACTCCACCGCGTGCCGCACGTACAGGCTGGCGATGTCGAGGCCGGTGGCCGCCTCCAGCCCCTCGAAGCCGGGCGAGCTGTTGACCTCCATGATCTTCGGCCCGGTGCGGGCCTCGAGCATGTCCACGCCCGCCACCTCGAGCCCCATCACCCGGGCCGCCTTCACCGCGGTCTCGGCGTACTCGCGCCCGAGCTCGAGCGCCTCGGCCACCCCGCCGCGGTGGATGTTGGAGCGGAACTCGCCGGCGCGGGCGGTCCGGCGCATGGCCGCGACCACCCGGTCGCCGACCACCAGCGCCCGGACGTCGCGGCCCTTCGACTCGGCCACCAGCTCCTGCAGCAGGATCTCCTGGCCGAGCGTCCAGAGCGTGTCGAGCAGCCCGCGCACCTCCACCTCGGTGTTGGCGATCATCACGCCCACGCCCTGGCTCCCCTGGATGAGCTTGATGATGCAGGGCAGCCCGCCCACCATCTGCACCGCCTCCGGCACCTCCTCGCGGTAGCGGCACATCACCGTGCGCGGGATGTCGATGCCGAAGCGCGAGAGGAGCTGCAGCGCGCGCAGCTTGTCGCGCGAGCGGCCGATGGGCGTGGCCGCGGCGAGCACCGGGACGCCCATGAGGTCGAACTGGTTCACCACCGCCACGCCGTAGCCGGTGATGGACGCGCCGATCCGGGGGATGACCACGTGGACGTCGGTCGCGAGGACCTCCTCGCCGAGGTAGAAGATCCGCGGCCGGTCGCGCGCCAGCACCATGTTGCAGCGCAGGGTGTCGAGCACGCGCGGGGCGTGGCCGAGCGCGGTCGCCGCCTCGACCAGGCGGCGGGTGGAGTAGAGCCTCGGGTTGCGCGACAGGATGGCGACGCCGGCCCCGCCGTCCCGGCGCGGGCGGGCGGCGGCGCGCTTCGCGCGGGCGGTCTTCTTGCCTGGGGGCATGGGCGCGGGAAGGTTAGCGGCCTTCCCCCGCCCCCGCAACGCGCCGCGCCGCGCGGAAAACCGTTCGTTGATCCCGCCCCCCTCGGCTGCTAGAACCCTTGTCTTTCCGAGGCGAAAGAGCCGTGGACTCCAAATACAGCGTCAACCTCCCGAAGACCGACTTCCCGATGAAGGCGAACCTCCCGCAGCGGGAGCCGGAGATCCTGCGCCAGTGGGAGGAGCAGGCGATCTTCCAGCGCCTCGTCGCCCAGAACGCGGGCAGGCCCGGGGCGAAGCGGTTCGTCCTGCACGACGGCCCGCCGTACGCGAACGGCGACATCCACATCGGCCACGCCCTCAACAAGATCCTGAAGGACGTGGTGGTGAAGTACCGCAACCTGAACGGCGAGGTGGCGGACTACATCCCGGGCTGGGACTGCCACGGCCTGCCCATCGAGCTGAAGGTGGACAAGGAGCTCGGGCCGAAGAAGCGCGAGCTCGACCGCCCGGCCATCATCGAGGCCTGCCGCAGGTACGCGCAGAAGTGGATCGAGAAGCAGCGCGAGTCGTTCAAGCGGCTCGGCGTGTTCGGCCGGTGGGAGACGCCCTACGCGACCATGTCGCGCGGCTACGAGGCGGAGATCGTCCGCACGTTCGCCCGCGCCGCCGAGAAGGGCTTCCTCTACCGCGGCAAGAAGCCGGTCTACTGGTGCATCACCGACCGGACCGCGCTCGCCGAGGCCGAGGTCGAGTACGAGCAGCACCGCTCGCCGTCGATCTACGTCGCGTTCGACCTCGTCTCGAAGCTGCCCGATCCGAAGCTGGCCGGCCGCCCGGCGCGCCTGGTCATCTGGACCACCACGCCCTGGACGCTGCCCGCCAACCTGGCGATCGCCGCGCACCCGGAGTTCACCTACGTCGCCTACGACCTCGGCGGCCAGGTGGTGGTGGTGGCGAAGGACCTGCTCGCCCGCTTCCTCGCCGACGTGGCGCCCGGGGAGCTGTCGGTCTCCGACGTCCCGGCGCCGCACACGCCGACCGCGCACGAGGCGGCCACCGGCGGCGGCGGCACCGTGCTCGCGCCGCAGCTCGCCCACCCCGAGCGCATCCTCGCGCACCTCGACGGCAGCGCGCTCGAGGGGCTGCGCTACCGCCACCCGTTCCTCGACCGCGAGTCGCAGGTGATCCTCGGCGACCACGTGACGCTGGAGGCCGGCACCGGCCTCGTGCACACCGCGCCCGGGCACGGCCAGGAGGACTACGTCGTCGGCCTGCGCTACGGGCTCGAGGTGCTGAACCCGGTGGACGGCGCCGGGCGCTTCACCGAGCAGGCCGGCAAGTACGCCGGCAAGAAGATCTTCGAGGCGAACCCGGAGATCGTCGCCGACCTCGCCGCCTCCGGGCACCTGCTCTCCGACCCGAAGGCCAGCCTCGAGCACAGCTACCCGCACTGCTGGCGCTGCCACAACCCGGTGGTGTTCCGCGCCACCGACCAGTGGTTCCTCTCGCTCGAGCACGCCGACCTGCGCAAGTCCACGCTCGCCGAGATCGACCGGGTGCGCTGGATCCCGCACTGGGGGCGCGAGCGCATCCACAACATGATCGAGAACCGGCCCGACTGGTGCGTCTCGCGCCAGCGGACCTGGGGCGTGCCGATCCCGGTGTTCTACTGCGAGGGCTGCAACGAGGCGCTGCTCTCGCCGCCGGTGATGGAGCGCGTCGCCGCCGCGTTCGAGGCGGAGGGCATGGAGGCGTGGTACCGCCACCCGCCCGCCGACTTCACCCAGGGCGCCGCCTGCCCGGGGTGCGGCAAGACCGAGTTCCGCCGCGAGCAGGACATCCTCGACGTGTGGTGGGACTCGGGCGTGTCCTGGGCGGCGGTGATCGAGCGCGAGGGGCTGGAGCTGCCGGTGGACCTCTACCTGGAGGGCTCCGACCAGCACCGCGGCTGGTTCCACTCGTCGCTGCTCACCTCCATGGCCCTGCGCGGCGCGGCGCCCTACCGCGCGGTGCTGACCCACGGCTTCATCCTCGACCAGCACGGCAAGGCGATGTCGAAGAGCGCCGGCAACGGGATCGAGCCGTCGGAGATCATCAAGAAGTACGGCGCGGACATCCTGCGGCTGTGGGTGAGCGCCTCCGACTACCGCGACGACATCGGCCTCGGCGACCAGATCCTGGCCGGCCTGGCCGAGGGCTACCGCAAGATCCGCAACACCATCCGCTACGCGCTCGGCGCGCTGGACGGCTTCGACCCGGCCCGCGACGCGGTGCCGGAGGCGGAGCTCGAGCCCATCGACCGCTGGGCGCTGGCGCGCCTCGCCGCCTGGGACGAGAAGGTGGCGAAGGCGTACGAGGACTACGAGTTCCACCTCGCCTACCACGCCACCATGCAGTTCTGCGCGGTGGAGCTGTCGGCGCTCTACTTCGACGTCATCAAGGACCGGCTCTACACCTGGAAGGCCGACGGGCGGCAGCGCCGCTCGGCGCAGACGGTGCTCCACGCCATCGCGCAGGACCTCATCCGGCTGCTCGCGCCCATCCTCTCCTTCACCTCGAGCGAGGCCTGGTCCTACCTCCCGGGCCGGCCCACCGAGAGCGTGTGGCTGGCCGGGCTGCCGCGGCGCGCCCGCCCCGCCGACGCCGACGCGCTGGAGGCGCGCTACGGGAAGCTGTTCGAGGTGCGCGGGGTGGTGCAGTCGAAGCTGGAGGAGGCGCGCCGCGCCAAGCTCATCGGCTCGGGCCTGGAGGCGATGGTGACGGTCCGCGCCGAGGGCGAGCAGCGGAAGCTCCTCGAGGAGGCGCGCGCCGAGCTGCCCACGCTGTTCATCGTCTCGAAGGTGGTGCTCGCCGACGGCCCGCTCTCGGTCGAGGTGGCGCGTGCACCGGGCGTGAAGTGCGAGCGGTGCTGGATCTACGCCGAGGACGTGGGCAAGGACGCCGCCCACCCGACGCTGTGCGGGAAGTGCGTGGGCAACCTGTGATGAAGCGACCGGTCTCGAAGTGGGCGCTCCTCGCCCTCCTGTTCACGGCGCTCCTCGCCGCGGACCAGTGGACGAAGTACCTGGCGGTGGAGCGCCTCACCGTGGTGTTCGAGCGCGGCGGCGACGAGACGCTCGCGGCGCGGGTCCGCGGCTTCTACGCCTACCGTCACCTCGAGCCGCTCTCCACCGAGCCGTACTACGTGTGGCGGCCGGTGTGGCGGATGAACTACGTGGAGAACCCGGGCGCGGCGTGGGGCCTGTTCCGCGGCCACTCGCAGTTCTTCCGGAACGCGTTCTTCACGCTCGTGTCCGTCGCCGCGGTGGCGTTCATCCTCCACTACTACCGCAAGCTCCGGCAGGACCAGCGCTACCTGCAGGTGGCGCTCGGGCTCGTGCTGGCCGGCGCGGTGGGCAACTTCGTGGACCGGCTCGCCCGCCGCTACGTCATCGACTTCATCGAGTGGTACTGGTGGAACCGGCCCGACATCCGCTGGCCCACCTTCAACGTGGCCGACTCGCTCATCGTGGTGGGCGTCGCCATGCTCGTGCTGCACCCCGGCTCGAAGCGCGAGGCGGCGCGCGCGCCGGAGCGGCGCGGCGCGGCGGCCGAGCGCGTGTAGCCCTCGCCCCGCATGCTCCCCGTCCTCTTCCGGATCCCGCTGCCCGGCGGCGCGTCGCTGCCGCTCCACACCTACGGCCTGCTCATCGCCATCGGCTTCATGGTGGGCATCTGGCTGGCGCAGCGCGAGGCGGCGCGGCGCGGCCAGGATCCCCGGCGGCTCGCCGATCTGGCGTTCTGGATCCTGGTCTCGGCGCTGGTGGGCAGCCGCGTCTACTACATGCTCGTGAACCCCGGCGAGTTCTTCTCGCCCGCGCGGTTCCTGGTCTCGACGCCCTTCGGCCGCATCCCGCGCGTGCTCGCGGTGTGGCAGGGCGGCCTGGTGTTCTACGGCGGGTTCATCGGGGCGGCGCTCACCGCCGCCTGGTACCTGCGCCGGCAGAGGATGGGCTTCCTCGAGCACGCCGACACGCTCATCCCCTCGGTGGCGCTCGGGCACTTCTTCGGGCGGCTCGGCTGCTTCGGCGCCGGCTGCTGCTGGGGGGACGTCGCCCACGGGCACCTGCCCTGGGCCGCCCGCTTCCCGCCCGAGTCGCTCGCGTTCCAGTCGTTCGCCGACCGGCCCGATCCGGGCCAGTACCTGGCGGCCGACCGCCTCTCCACCCTGCCGCTCCACCCCACCCAGCTCTACGAGGCGTTCGGCGAGCTCGGCCTGTTCCTCCTGCTCGTGCTCCTCGTCCGGCCCCGGAAGCGGTTCCACGGCCAGGTGCTCGCCGCCTGGCTGATGCTGTACGCGGTGCTGCGCACCGGCGTGGAGGCGTTCCGCGGCGACGTGGAGCGCGGCGTCATCCTCGGCCTCGGGGTGGGGCAGTGGACCTCGATCGCGATCTTCGCGGCAGGTGCGGCGGTGTGGGCGCGCGCGCGCCGTCCCGCGCCGGCCGGCGCAGGCGAGGCCCCGGCGCCCGCCGGCGGGCGTTGATGTCCGGGCGCCGGCGCCGATAGACTCGGCGCGTGGCGCTCCCTCCGCAGAAGCCCGGCCGTCCTGCCGGTCCCCCGCCGTCGGCGGAGGAGGCGGCGCGCGCCGCGCGCCACGCCACCGACGAGCTCACCGACGAGACCGCGAAGCTCGAGGAGGAGCTCGAGGCGCTGAAGGCGCGCTACGAGCAGTACTTCCTCGGCACCGAGCGGCGCGAGCCCGCGCGCTGGCGCGACGAGGTGCGCAAGAAGGTGCTCCGGCTGAAGGGCGCCTTCACCCGCAACACCGGGCTCCGCTTCCGGATCCAGTCGCTCCACGCGCGCTACCTCTCGTACGAGCGGCTGTGGCAGCGGAGCGTGCGCGAGCGCGAGGAGGGCACGTACCGGCGCGACCTGCTGAAGGCGCGCCGCCACGCGCGCGACCCCGAGGCCGCGCCCGCGCCCGGGTCCGGGCCCGCCGCGACCCCGGCGCCCGCGGCCGGGACGTCACCCGCCGTGAACGCACCCCCGCCGCCGGCTCGTACCCCTGCGCCGCCCCCCGCGCAGCCCGGGGCCGCCGACGAGGGGCGCATGCGGGCGCTCTACGACGCCTACATCGCGGCGAAGCGGCAGTGCAACGAGGACGTCTCGCGCCTCAGCTACGACGTGGTCGCCCGCAGCGTGGCGAAGCAGGTCCCCGAGGTCATGGCGCGGTTCAAGGCCCGGTCGGTGGACTTCCGCGTCGAGGTGAAGGACGGCAAGGCGATCCTGAAGGCGATCCCCCGCGTCTGACCGGCCTCGCGACACCCGTACACGGCGTCCGCTGGCGCTCGTCGTGAAACCCCACGACGTGGCGCGGGGCGGGCGTCGCGCCCCGGCCGTGCGGCGCGAAGGACATTCTCCTGTGGTGAAGCCGATCTCCGCGACGGCCACCGTGCGGGTGCCCTGTCACCGGCGGGAGGTTCCCTCGCACATGGTAAGTGACCAACGTCCTCCCCGAGCGTCTGCTGGTGTGGGAGGAGGGGAGCTTGCGAGCGCTGCTGCCGTCGATCGCCGTGGCCCTGCTCTGCGCCGCGTGCGGCGCGTCCGACCTGGACGCGCGCCGGGCGCGGCTCGGCGCCGAGCGTCGCGCCCTGGAGGCCACGCTCGACCACCTCGAGGATCGCCTCCTCGTGAACCAGGCGCGCGTGCGCTTCTGGAAGGAGATGCGGGCGCGCCACGAGAGCGTGACCGCCGTCGCCTGCGCCTCGCAGGAGGAGCACGCCATCGAGATGGCGCGCCACGTCCTGCCCGACGAGCCCGCCCGCCGCGCCGGCCGCCGCGCCTCCATCGACCGCGCCCGCGTGGCCGCCGCCCCGCGCGCCGCCCCCGCGCCCGCCCGCGCCGCGCCGACCCCGTAGCGCCCCTCCCGCCGGCCTCCCCGGCGCGTCCCCCCGGCCCGCCCGCCGCCCGTGCGATTTCGGTTTGCGTCCGGCCCCGTTCGATCGTAAAAGGGCTGCCCGCGGCCGGCGTCTCGCCGGCCGCAAGCGCAGTTAAAACGCCTGGGTAGCTCAGTCGGTAGAGCAGGGGACTGAAAATCCCCGTGTCGCTGGTTCGATTCCGGCCCCAGGCACACCAACTTCGCTCGAACATCTCGGCCCGCCAGATCGCAAGGTCTGGCGGGCCGTCTGGTCTTAGGGCGGGGCTGGCTTCGCCGCGTCCGAGTCCGCCGCGTCCGGCGAGTGCACGGGATCCAGGCTAGTCCGCAGGGGCTGTTGCACCGGCGCTGCAGTTTCGCCCATCGCTTCCGCGAGGCGTCGCCGGAGATCCTCGACGGGCAGCCGGCCGTAGACCCGCTCGACCATCCGCGTCTCCGGGGGGCCCATCACCGGCGCGATGAGCTCCGGCGAGACGCCGGCGGCGCGGAGCCAGGTCGCACAGGTGCGGCGGCGGTCGTTCGGGCCGCTGGATCTTCACCGCGCCGGCCGCGTGCAGATTCCGAGATCCCCCGCGGCCGGAAGTATGTTGGATCAGCGTACCGGGAGGCGGCAACCCGGCAGAAGGAGTGCCGCGGCCTTAGCGGCGAGATCCTCAGGCGCAAGCCGCGCATCGAGAACAACGCCAGCTAGCGAAGGGAGGTCCGAGTGGACCGCGTGCTCCGTCGAGTGGGCGTCGTACTTGTCGAGGTTCTCTGCGTCCGAACTCCGCTCCGCGAGGCGCTCCTTACGTGTCTCGAAGTCTGCATCCAGGAACACAAGCTTAAACGGAAGAGGCGCGACCGCGACTCGCAGCGCAGCAACCACCTCGACGTGGCGGATTCCGTCCACGACCAAGCACGTGCGCCGGTCCCAATTACTCAAGACGGAAGAGGTGAACGCGTCCCAACCCATCTCAGCTATGAGGCGCTCGCCTAGTGCCTGAAGAACCGCGCGATCGCTCCCGAGACCCAGCAGAACGGCCTGATCTCGAACATAGTTGCCGAATGAAACGCAGGTGGCCCCAAGGCGCTCAGCAAGAAGCCGTGCGAAGAGCGATTTTCCGCTGCCGATCCCCCCAGAGACGCCGACGACGAGATGGACTGTCACCCAAATAGAGTGCGCTGGGCCGAAGCAGAACTCAAGACGACCCAACCACGGCGGTCGCGTTTCGGGCACTCGAGCGGCCGGACAAGTGTGTGAACGGGCCCAAGGGACAGCAGGGAGACGAACGCGGCGTCCCGTCGTGAACTCCAAAATCCAGGCACATCGTCCCGCAACTCGGGGCCATGCTGCTGAGCGATCTCCTGTAGGTCTCGTGCGGTCGGGTGCGCCAGATACCGCGCGCGCTGAATCTCGGCGAGTGCGACCACCGGTCCCCCGGCAGCCTTTATAAGCAGCACGTCTCCTGGCTCGACAGCGCGAAACGGAGGACAGCGGTGAGAGGAGAAGCGGGACTCGATAGTCTTGCTACCCTCGAGAACGTACGTCAGAAAGGGTTCGGTGAAAATCCCGATATGAGCACTGAGGCGCAGGTTAGGTGGGTGACGATACCCGTCCGCAGACTCAAGCTGATCGCGGATAGACACCCACCACGCCGAGAGGCTCATCGGCTGTGTGTACTACGCGAGACTGACAGAACGTGAACGTGAGCTACTACGTGATCGTCACGTCCGTGATCGGCACCGTGCGCTGTTGCGAGGAAAAGCGTTTCGCGAGTTCATCCTGCCACACGGCGACCGCTTTCGTTTGCGCGTCGAACGGAACGTTCCCCAGCGCGGCGAACCGGCGGACTGACGAGATGCGCTCCTTCACGACTCCGAAGGGGTAAATGTTCAGCGGGACAGTTCGGAGTGGGAGGTTCGGATGAAGCGTCTGCAGTCGATCCACGAATTGACGCACGCGCTCCGCGATGTTCGTCATCGTCGGCGCAGTCAGCGTTGCATACGCGTATAGATCGACGCCGGTTCGTCTCATGCGGTCGAATAGAGAGAACTGCTGCGAATACAGCTCCGAGGCGGCAGAGGTGTTGAAGGTGAATGACTCCTCGTCGAACCCCTTGAAGCAGGCGACTCGTCCGTAGCCGCGGAACGAGGAAACCTCCCGCACTTGCTCCTCGCTCAGAACCCGCCAGAAGAGGTCGGTGCTCAGGTTGTCGTCAGACCAGAGGAACACGCGCCCTTCCAGTCCGCGACGGCGAATCGCCTGCATCATCCACAGAACCCACTCCGGCGTGAGATCCGGCTGGCCACCGGTAAGATCGATCATGCTCGGCCGAACAGCTGCGGGTTCCGCAAGGTACAGGTCCAGCAGCTCGTCAGCCGTCATCCAGGCGGCGAATTCCTCGCGAGCTTCGAGCAACTCGTTTGGAACGAAGCAGTACCAGCACCGCCAGTTACAGGCAGCATTCTGGAAGACCTGCGAGACCACCTCCGCTCCCGGCGGAAGCCCAAGGAACTTGGCGGCAGGATCGATGGGCAGTGGATTGGGCGGCCAGCCCTGAGTTGATGCTGTGCGCCGAAAGTGACGCAGCCGGCCCAGCCCGCTGCAGTTCGCGGGCTTCGTGAAGTCCTGCGCCTGGCGGCTTCCACCAAGCCGAGAGATGAGGAGGCGTCCCACCTCCGGGCGGATCGCCCGCTCCCGAAGCCAAGCGGTGTACCGCTGGGTGTTTACAACCCCAGTCATCGCGAGCTCCGTCCGCGAGGGTCGGTGAGCGGCGGAACCTTCTGAGGATCCGCGGGGAGGTCCGGCATGCGCTCATCGACGTACAGCATGACGAGCTTCGCCAGGTACTGAACCTCTTCCTCCGTGAGTGGCCGCTGGGCATCGATGGCGTGCCAGTACTCGATGCACTTCCGGCAACAGGCAGCGACGGCGTGCTGCGCGTAGAACAACACGTTGCCGGTGAACGGAGTCTGTCTCCCTTCCCTCGGATTGGAGGCTTCCCCCACGGATGCTTGAATGCGATGAGTCGCAGCATCTTGCAGTTTTGTGCGGCCCTTGCGAAGGGCGTGGTTGATCGCGCGCCGGTCGAAAGGGCGGTGCCAGAATTCGTGCCGGATCTTCTCGTTGCGCAAGGCGGAGAACGTGTAAGCAGCGTCCCGCAGGTTGCGCGCGGAGAGCCGCTGCCATTTAACCAAGTCGGATCCGCATTCTCGGCACGGTCCTCCTACGCGTCTTCCATCTGCGCCTCTGCGCTTCTGAAGGAAGCAGTGGAGCCCGTTTTCGCAGTCGGACGACGTGCACGACACCGCAAGCGGTTCGAGTGTTGACGGGAGTGTCACCGCTCATGCCTCCTCGAGCGCCCTGGACAATAGCTCTCTGTCCCGTTCGCCGATCTTGGACCAGTCCAGCTTCGACATCAGGAACGCCCGGGTAGTTCGCCAGGGATCCTCATCAGCATTCTGGAGGTTTGTGGCCGCACCCCACCAGTTGAACCCCTGAAGCGAGAGGCGCCACGCAAGGTAGTTCGCCAGAGCGCCCACAGGGACGCCGTTGCGTTCCGCGACACGTGGAACGACTGCCTTCATCAGCGAGATCTTCCCGGAAGCATCACGGACACATTCCGCAACCAAGTCCTCAGCTCGTCCGGCAAGCAGGACGTCCGCGGCGAACGCGGTTGCGTCATCCTCCTCGGGGTCCTCTCGCCGCTTCGCCGGTTCGGGATCTTGGTCGAGCGTTTCGAAGTCGAGCACCTTCGAGTCTTCACCCGCATGATACGCCTCGTGCAGGAGGTCGTGGATCCAGCGGGCCTCGGACGCGGTTCGCTGCTTCAAGACGATCGTGTTCCGTCCATTGATGCGCCAGCACGCCCCGTAGAACGCTCCTGTCTCAGCGAGCGGGACAACCGGAACCCCCCGGTCCCACAAGAAGCTGAGAACGCCGTGGAGTGTCACGTCTCCGGCTTTCTCGATCACTGCACGACGAAACTCTTCTGCATCGCGCGGGATCGGCCGCGGCGCGGTCGCAGTTGCAGACAGCGCCACGCCAGCGAGGTACTTGGCGTACGCTGCGAGGAATACTGTGCGCCTCTCCTGCGCGTTCGAAGGTAGTTTGAACTTGCCGACAGCTGCAGCACGGGGGAGCGCAAGCGGTCCAGTCCCTCCGAACAGTTCGGACACACCCCAGCCGAAGATTTTCTGAACGAGAGAGGCGGCCTTCAGAGCGAGGCTGGTATCCGCCGAATCGGGGTCGTTCTCTTCGCCGAAGAGGCGGCGAACCACGAACTTTCGATCCATCCCTGCGCTGATAAGGCGGTTCAGAAGCGCTTTGGGGGACACGTCAACGTTTGGCAGGAACACGTCCTCGCGGATCTTCACACCGAGAGCGCGGACGACTTCCATGATCCTGGCAAGGTTCGCAGTCGCGTATTCGGTCGCCTCGTAGCGCTGAACCTGCTGCTCGGCAATCTTCAGGCGTTCCGCGAGATCCTTCTGCGTCAGGTGTGCAGCGATCCGTGCCTTGATGAGAGCGCGGGGGAGCTCCTCCATCGAGGAGAGTTCAAGAACCGGATACTTCCCTTCCTGAAGCGCCTCGTACTCGGCAAGGTCGCGACGCAGGTCTTTAAGCTGACTGCGCAGAGCATCGCGCTGCGCCTTCCTGATGAGCGGGTGCACCGATGCGTCTGTCGTCGCTTCGGCTTCAGCCAAGGACTTGCTGAACTGGGCAGCGTGGGCCTGCGTGATCCTGTACTCGCGCTCGTTACGAATCATGGTTGCCACCTCGTGAGGTCGAGCCGCACGATCCCTTTCGCGTGACCGTCGAAGGTGGTTTGGAAGAACTCTAGAAACGGGGACTTGATGTCGGCGAGGAATGAGGCGGGGAACAACTCGCCGTAGAAGGTCGCCTTTTGCCTTGCTCGGGAGTTGTCGAAGTCGAGCAAGACCGGGTCTAGTCGCGTCGGATCGACACCCGCCTCCTCCCAGCAGGCATCGAAGTCCTTGGGGTGCTGCTTTTCCGTTACGAAGCTGCCGTCCACGTAGACGGTCTTGCACCCGGCGGACTTCAGCGACACGAGGGCCGCGCGAAGTCCCTTAAGAAGCTTCCGCCGGTGCCCCGTCAGCCCGTACCGAGCGGAAAACTCCGCCCAGCCCGCATCATGGATGCCGGGAGGCAACTTCCCTTCCGCGTCGAATTCCGGAATCGGCACGACACAACAGTATCGTTGTGTCGGCGTCTGATCAAGTGTTCAGAGGCGCCCTGATGGGGCGTGCCTCCGCTCTCTCGCTTCCCAGGTCACCATGGTCTGTCAGAGAAGCGGGCGCTGGCGCTCCGCGCCGCGCTCGGCATGGAGGCGCTGGAGCGATTCACGCGCCGCGTGCCGCTGCGGCGGATGCACGAGTGCGTCTTCGGGGTCCTGCCGATCGAGAGCGAGCCGGTAGACCGCGGCTATCGGACCCCAGTTACGAAGGACGGGCCGCGCTTAGGTCGCGGGTGCACGGCGACGTCTGCTTGGCCACGACTGCCAAAGAGAGATTCGAGACGCCGCGAAAACCCCAGTTGTCACGCAGTTAGATGTAACCCGTCGTCCTGCGGGCGGGAGCTTCTCGACGAATCACAATCTTTAGGGGGAGCGTCTGGAGGTGCGGGCGCGACGAGGAGGTGAAACGCATGCAGCACGACAGAAAGCAGGCCATCGAAAGCCTCGCGCAAGCAGCCCTCGACTACGTGCGCGCGGGTCATCCCGAGCACTCCGCGGTGATGTGGGGACGACTCGTTGATGCAGTCGAGGCAGTCGGCATCGCATCAGAGGACCGGGAGCGCGTCGCTGATATCGTGGCGCGCGTCGCCGACGCGCGGCTGAGTCGCTGGGTCCAGACAGGTCAGTAGCAGGACCAAACCTGCGACGGGTGAGGACAGTCTTCTTCGAACTGACCCTCGCCTTACTCAGGCGTACCGTTTCCCGCCGGCCGAGGACGAGGAGAGTCCATGTTGAAGACCCACGCGGAGGATCTCGCCAAGCTCATCAAGCAGAAGGAGGGCCATCACAATAAGGACATGACCGTCACGGTTTCGCAAGGCGGCGAGCGGACCGAATGGCGCGTGGCCGTCACGGGGACGAGCACGCTGATCGACGCGCTTGCGGCTGAGCACTCGTCTTATTCGACCGGCCGATATGATCGTCGCCGCATCAGCCCCGGCGAGATCGAATTCTACTAACCAACGTGGTCGGCGCGTAGAACGCCAACCGCACGGACCCGGATCGCTGTTACGCCGGTGCTACACCGCCGGCCTTCGTCGCTACCGCTGCGAGCGATTCCGGGGCCTTGCGCTCCCGCACCAAGCCTGAAAATCCCCGTGTCGCTGGTTCGATTCCGGCCCCAGGCACACCAACTCGCTCGAACATCTCGGCCCGCCAGATCGCAAGGTCTGGCGGGCCGTCTGGTCTTCGGCGTCGATGCGCGGGGGACGGGCCGCCGGATCACGCCGCGGTGCTGAACGCGTCCAGCCGCTCCGAGCCGCGCGAACGGCACCGCGGGCGCGGCGGGCGCAGCTCGATCGCAGCGCCCGCGCGGCGTGCTTCCACCGCCTCGAAGACCGCGTCGGCCACCGCGTCCGGCCCGAGGCGCGGGTCCACCACCGCGTCCACGCCGAGCGCGGCGAGCTCGGCGCAGAGCGACGGGCTGGGCTCGCTCGCGAGGACCACGATGGCGAGGTCCTGCTCGCCGCCGGCGCGGCGGACGAGGTCGGCGAAAGCGCGGGCGTCGCGGCCCGGCAGGTCGAGCTTCACCACCAGCGCGTCGAGCGCGAGGAGCTCCTCGAGCAGGAGCGCGAGGCCGCTGGCGCCGTCGGCGGCGGAGAGGGAGGCCATGTCCCGGGAGCCGAGCGCCCAGCCCAGCTCGGCGCGCATCGAGACGTCCGGGTGGAGGACGAGCGCGCGAGGGCGCGGAGCCGGCATCGCATCGAACGTCGAGTTCATGGCGAACCTCCTGGTGCCCCCGCCCCGTGGGCACGTGACGGCAGGATGCGAGCCGCGTACCAGGCTGGCGGGCCGCGAGATCCCGGGGGAAACGGCGAGCAGGGGCGCGGCGTGTGGAGGAACCGCCACGCTTCGTGAGGCGCGGGCACGTCAGGGCTCGTCGCCCTTGGTTCGGTGTGCGGGCGGTGTAGGCGTCGCGCTCCACGTCGGGACCGCGCTTGCACGCAGCGCGGAAGGGACGCCAAGCTGTATGTCGGGTGTGGGGCCCGGCCGGCCTGGCCCGCTGCGAACACCGAGACTCGAACGTGAGCTACGACTACACCGTCTTCCGCGCGCCCGCCGACGGCCCGATGCGCGCCTGGCCGGCCACGTCGCCGCCGGCGCTCGGATCGGTCGCGGAGGTGAAGCAGCGGCTCGACGACCTGCTGCGCGACGTGGCGTGGACGCAGCACGAGTCGACCTGGTTCGGCGGCTGGCAGGCCGCCGAGGGTGGCGCCGAGCTGCAGCTGACGCCGGAGCCGGACGGGCAGGTCCGCTTCGTCACGATCCGGCGCGTGGACCGGGCGACCGTGGAGCACCTCTGCGCGCGGCTCCGCGTGGTGGCCGTCGATCCGCAGGCGATGACGCTGTACCGCGTCGAGACCGGCGACTGGACCGACGCGCGCTGATCCCCCCGCCGCGAGGCGTTGCAGTCGTCGGGGACGCGCGGGCCATCGCCCTCCCACCTGTCGAGCCGCCGCGCGCGGGTCGCCTCGAAGGGCGGCCAGCCTCGAACGCCTGCGCACATCCGCGAGATCGACGTCGCCTCCGACGAGATCGCCCGCGACGCGATGCCGACCATCAAGTGCCTCGCGGAGGCGCGCCACCACCTGGGAGCTTCGAGATCGAGGCCGCGGCGCTCGGTGGGCAACCCGGTGGAGAACGCCGTCAAGTACGCGCGCCGCGGTGGGCGCGTCGTGGTCCGATCGTCCACGGACGCCGCCGCGATCCACGTGGAGGTCGAGGACGACGGTCCCGGGCTCCCGCCGGACCTGGGCGATCGTGTCTTCGAGCCGTACGTCCGCGGCGCCTGGGACGTGCCCGGGCTCGGCCTGGGGCTCGCCACGGTCAAGCGGCTCGCCGAGGCGCACGGCGGACGGGTCGGCGTCCGCTCGGAACCGGGCCAGGGAGCCACCTTCTGGTTCGAGCTCCCGCGCGCGGCGGCCGGCGAGTCGCCGAAGGGCGCCGACCGGGCGCCCGCCGCTCACAGGTCCGCGTAGACCTCGAGCACGTTGCCGTCGGGATCGCGGAAGAACAGCGTGCGGTGACCCCACGGCTGATCCGTCGGCGGCGACGCGATGGGCACCGCGAGGCGGCGCAGCTCCTCGGCGCACGCGTCCACCGCGGAGGGCGCCACGCGGAACGCGAGCTGGACGGACAGCGCGCCCTCGGGTGTGGGCGGATCGTCGAACAGGCCGCCGCGCTGCGTGAGCACGAGCAGGTTGGAGCCGACGCGGAACTCCACCCAGCCGGGCCCGAGCTCGCGCGCGATGGGGAAACCCATCACCTCCGCGTAGAATCGGCGCATGCGCTCGGGGTCGCGGGCGAACAGGACGGTGTAGTCGAGCTGGCGGATGGTCTGGAGCGCGGTCATCGGTGCACCTCGGGGACGGCGTGGTGGAGGCGGGATGGTGATGCCGGCGAGCGTCGTGAAGAAGGTGGCCGCGGATGCGGGTGGTGGCGCCACCACCCTCGCCGCCCGCGCGCTCGGCGACTTCCTGCGCCGCATGCGGTCGCGCCCGGCGCTGGCGGTCGCGGGTGCCGTCCGCCGCCGCGTCACGGGACTCCGCCGCGAGGAGGTCGCGGTCGCGGCGGGCATCAGCATCACCTGGTACACGTGGCTCGAGCAGGGACGGCCGGTGCGCACCTCGCGGCGGACGGTGCGCGCGATCGCCCGCGCGCTGCGGCTCGGCGAGGCGGAGGCGGCGCACCTCTCTCGCCTCGCCGAGGCGGTGGCGACCGCCGCGCCGCGCTGGCGGCGGACCGCGCAGGCCTCGCCGGCGCTGCGCGCGATGGTGGACGGCCTCGGGGACGCGCCCGCGTACGTGGTCAACGGCCGCTGGGACGTGCTCCACGCCAACGCGGCAGCCCGGGCCGCGCTCGGACCGTTCGATCCGATCCCGGGCGTCACCGACAACGTGCTGGTGCGCCTGTTCCTCGATCCGGGCTGGCGCAGCCGCTTCCTGGACTGGGAGGCGGTCGCGTCCTCCGCGGTGGCGCAGTTCCGGGCGGGCGGCGGACGCCTGGTGGCGCACCCGGACTGGAACGCGTTCGTGGCGGACCTCGCGGCGCGCAGCCCGGAGTTCGCGAGGGCATGGGAGGCCCACGCCCTCGCCGATCCCCACCTCCGGCGGAAGCGGCTGGCGGGCCCGGGCGGCGAGCCGCTCGAGCTCCTCTACGCGTCCTTCGCGCCGGAGGGGGAGCCGGAGGACGTCCGGGTGGTGCTGTACGTCCCCGCGGACGAGGCGGCGCGCGCGGCGCTCGCCCGGGGGATCACGGCTTCCCGGTCCAGGGCGGCACGACCTCGGCGATCGCCTCGGCGATGAGCTGGGCGCCGGCCGCGTTCGGGTGGACGTCGCAGCCGCCGCCGGGGAACGGGTTGAGGAGGCCGGCCGCGCAGGGATCGCCGCCGTACGGCGCGCTCGCCTCGACGAACAGGGCGTAGAGGTCCACGACGTCGGCGCCGAAGGCGGCCGCGACGGGCGCGATGGTGAGGTAGTCGAGGGCCTGCACGATCTGGTGGTAGAGCTCGCTCGTGTAGGGCGAGTAGTAGAGCGGCACCACGATCTGGCCGGCGTAGCCCGCACCCCGGATCGCGCCGAGGATCTGGGCGAGGTTCTGTCCGAGCGCCGCGAGCACCGGTGGGATCCCGGCGACGATACAGGCGGGGTCGCCGGCGCACGCATCCTCGACCATGAGCAGATCGTTGGAACCGATCATGAGCGTCACGAGCTTCACGCGGTCGTGCTTCGCGAGGAAGTCGAGGGCGAAGTCGAGCTGCGCGCCGGCGTAATCGGCGTGCAGGTCCCAGCCCCGCTCGAAGCGCCACTGGAAGCAGTCCTTGTCCACGCCATCCAGCGACATGAAGGCGGCGGAGGTCTGCCCGGGGCACGCTGCGCTCACGAGCGGGAGGTCGAGGATCGCGGCGAGGTGCGACGGGTAGGCCGTCGCGTCGAACACGTTGTCGTTCGGCGGCGGAAGGACGAGCGGGTTGTAGCCGAAGGCGATGGAGTCTCCGAGCGCGAGGTAGACGGGCGGGTTCCCCTTCCCCAGCGCATCCGCCGCGGCCGCCAGGCGCGCCTCGTCGGATCCGCCGCCGCAGCCGAGCGCCCATGCCGCCGCCACCGCGCAGAGCGCGTTCACGATTCGTCTCATGGTCTCTCCCGGAGGGCGCGCGCGCGTGACGCGCGCGTCCACCGCGAGGCTGGACCGACGCAGCGTCGAGATCGGTGACCGCGGTCAAGCGGACCCACCGAGAGTGCTGCCTCGGCGCCGCCTCCCACGGGCGGTGCGGGCCGGCCGCATCCGCCGGGAGCGCACGGATCGTGACCCGCACCGGCAGCGCGCGCCGCGCTCCGGGTGCGACCGCCCGGCGTCCCACGTGGCCCCGGGCGCGGCGGCGCGCTAGGTTCCCCACCATGAGCAACGCCAGCGGCGAGACCGCCATCCGCCCGACCCGGGCCGAGAATTTCTCCGAGTGGTACCTGGAGGTCATCAAGGCGGCCGACCTCGCCGAGAGCTCGAGCGTCCGCGGCTGCATGGTGATCAAGCCGTGGGGGTACGCGCTCTGGGAGCACGTGCAGCGCGTGCTCGACGGCATGTTCAAGGCGACCGGGCACGTGAACGCCTACTTCCCGCTCTTCATCCCGCTGTCCTTGCTCGAGAAGGAGGCCGCGCACGTCGAGGGGTTCGCGAAGGAGTGCGCGGTGGTCACCCACCACCGGCTGGAGGCGCGGGACGGGAAGCTCGTGCCCGTGGGCGAGCTCGAGGAGCCGCTCATCGTGCGGCCGACCTCGGAGACCATCATCGGCGAGAGCTTCGCGCGCTGGGTGCAGAGCTACCGCGACCTGCCGCTGCTCATCAACCAGTGGGCGAACGTCGTCCGCTGGGAGATGCGGACCCGGATGTTCCTGCGCACGGCCGAGTTCCTGTGGCAGGAGGGCCACACCGCGCACGCCACCGAGCAGGAGGCGGTCGACGAGACCATGCAGATGCTCGGGATCTACGCCCGCTTCGCCGAGGAGTGGATGGCGCTGCCGGTCGTCCAGGGCGAGAAGACCGAGAGCGAGCGCTTCCCGGGCGCGGTCCGCACCTACTGCATCGAGGCGATGATGCAGGACCGCAAGGCGCTGCAGGCCGGCACCTCGCACTTCCTCGGCCAGAACTTCGCGAAGGCCTCGGGGATCCAGTTCCAGGACGAGAAGGGCGCGCTCACCCACGCCTGGACCACGTCCTGGGGGCTCTCGACCCGGATGATCGGCGCCATGATCATGACCCACGGCGACGACGACGGCATGGTCTGCCCGCCGAGGCTCGCGCCGCAGCAGGTGGTGATCATCCCGGTGATCCAGAAGCCGGAGGTCCGCGAGCAGGTGCTCGCGTGGTGCACGGCGCTGAAGCGGGAGCTCGAGGCGCAGAGCTACGCGGGCGCCCCGGTGCGCGTCCACCTCGACGCGCGCGACGTCCAGGGCGCGAAGAAGTCCTGGGAGTGGATCAAGAAGGGCACGCCCATCCGCCTCGAGGTCGGCCCGAAGGACATCGAGAAGGGCGCGGTGTTCATGGGCCGCCGCGACCGGAAGCCGCGCGAGAAGCAGAGCGTGCCGCGGGCCGAGCTCGTCGCCGGGGTGGGGGCGCTCCTGCAGGAGATCCAGGACGCGCTGCTCCAGCGCGCGCGGGCGATGCGCGCCGAGCACACGCGCGTCATCGACACGAAGGACGAGTTCTACGCGTACTTCACGCCGCCGCCGACCCGGCGCCCGAACGACCCGACGCCCATCCACGGCGGGTTCGCGCTGGCGCACTTCGGGGGCGCTCCGGCGGTCGAGGCGCGCATCAAGGAGGATCTCGGCGTCACGGTGCGCTGCATCCCGCTGGAGCCGGGCGAGCCCGGCACCTGCCCGTTCACGGGGCGGCCGAGCCCGAAGCGGGTGGTCTGGGCGAAGTCGTACTGACGCCCTCGACCCGCGTCTTCCCGTCCGGGTCCACCTCGAGGCGGACGCGCGGCTCCCCCTGGGCGTCGCGCAGCACGATGCTCGCCACGCCCTTCTCGACGCCCAGCGTGATCCGCTCCTTCCAGTCGTGGCGGAAGGTGATGCTGGGCTCGCCCTTCACCAGGCCGACGCACATCGCCTCGTACGCGTCCTTGATGTCGAAGCACAGGCCGCGGATGTCCACCGGCTCGAGCATGGCGAGCCCGGCGACCTCGTAGCCGTCCTGGTCCATGAACTGGATCCCGACCGCGTCCACCGCGCGGCGCTCGGCGCCCTTGGGCGGCGGCAGCGGCGCGCCGATGCGCAGGCGCGGGCGGCCCTGCGCGTCCACCACGGTGAGCTCGCGGACGGTGAGCGCCTCCGGCGGCGCGCCGGCGCGGCGGGCGTCGCGCGCGCCGGCGCAGGCGGTGAGCAGGGCGACGACGGCGGCGGGGACGGCGCGGGGCGGCAGGGTCAAGGGCGGCTCCTCCGAGCGGTGGGTGCGTCCGCCGCATCATTCTCCGGGGGTCACGCAGCGTCACGACGCCGCTCGGGGGTCTCGCCCTCCAGGATGGCCCGGGCCGTCGCCGCCACGGCGTCGGCAGCCGGGGTCGGCCCCACGCCGAACGCGGCGCGGAAGCGGCCGTCGTCCGGGACGTACGGCACCTTCCACTGGTAGGTCATCTCGGCGGCGGCGCCGAGCGTCGGGTCGAGGAGGCCGCCCACGCGCAGCAGCCAGTCCGGCACGGCGCGGAGCCGGGCGGGCCGTCCGAGCGCGGCCCCGACCGCCTCCACCAGGCCGCGGGTGGTGCCGGTCCAGGCGACCGGCAGGTGCCACGCCCTCCCCGGCGCGGCGTCGTGCGTGCCGAGCACGGCGAGACCGCGCGCCACGTCGGCGACGAACGAGTACGCGTGGGGCAGGTCGGGATCGCCGAAGACCTCGAACGGCCTCCCGGCGCGGAGCCGGGCGGCGAGCCGGTCGCCGAGCAGCGCCGCCGCCCCGGCGCCCGGGCCGAAGAAGTCGGAGGCGCGGCCGGTGGTCGCGCGCAGGTCCCCGCGGGCGTGCGCCTCGAGCAGCTCGCGCGCCAGGAGCGCGCGCAGCTCGCCCTTGTGGCTGCAGGGCGCGAGCGGCGTGTCCTCGTCGAAGGGCGAGGCGGCCGGCCGCCCGTACATGTAGAGGCAGTCGAGCGCGACGAGGCGCGCGCCGGCGCGGGCGGCGGCGTCGCGGATCCCGCGCCGGAGCGGGGGGAGCAGCTCGTCCCAGCGGTGGTAGTCGGGCGGGTTGGTGCAGTCGTAGACCGCGTCGGCCCCCCGGCAGGCCTCGCGCGCGAACAGCGGGTCGGTGGCGTCGCCGCTCAGCCAGCTCAGGCCCGGGAGCGCCGGGCCGGGCGGGCCACGCCGCACCAGGCGGACCGAGTGGCCGAGCGCAAGCAGCTCGGTGGCGAGGCGG
Source organism: Anaeromyxobacter sp. PSR-1 (assembly GCF_000964525.1). Taxonomy (GTDB): domain Bacteria; phylum Myxococcota; class Myxococcia; order Myxococcales; family Anaeromyxobacteraceae; genus Anaeromyxobacter. The sequence continues at coordinate 47,507 of NZ_BAZG01000007.1, read as the reverse complement.
CGGCCGACCTGGCCGGCGCCGAACACGACGTGGAGCTCGGGGGGGACGAACGGATCGGGACGGGGCATGCGGGTTCCTCTCGAGCGGAAACCTACGGCCCGCGAAAACGCGGTGCACGTGGCGAATCCGCCGGGTAGCCTTGCGAGCATGCAAAGGCCCTCGCCCGCCCCCGTCCCGCCGCCCGGCGCGCTCGACTGGGATCACGCCCGCGTCCTCCGGGCGCTCCTCGAGGCGCGCTCGCTCTCCGGCGCGGGCGCGCGCCTGGGCGTGAACGCCTCCACCGTCTCCCGCCGCCTGGCCGCGCTCGAGGCGGCGCTCGGCGCGCGCCTCTTCGACCGGACCCCGGACGGCGTCCTCCCCACCGCGCTGGCCGAGTCGCTCGCGCCGCACGCGGAGGCGATGGAGCGCGCCGCGAACGCCCTGGCGCTGGCGGCCCAGGGGCGCGAGCAGGCGGCGGAGGGCGAGGTGCGGCTCACCGCGGCGCCGGGCGTGGCCGAGTACCTGCTCGCGCCGGCGCTGCCGCGCCTGCTCGCGGCGCACCCCGGCGTGCGCCTGACCATCGACGCCACCATCGGCTACGCCGACCTCACCCGGCGCGAGGCGGACCTCGCCGTCCGCGGGGTGCTCCCCGCCTCCGGCGACCTCCTGGCGCGGAAGCTCGGCACCGCCACCGGCGGCGTGTTCGGGGCGCCGCGCCAGGCCCGCGCGCTCGGCACGCTCCGCAGCCTCGACGCCGCGCGCTGGATCACCTGGGGCGAGGACCTCGCCCACCTCGAGCTCACCCGCTGCATCCTCGACCGCGTGCCCCCGGACCGGATCGCGCTCCGCACCAGCCACATGGGGACGCAGATGGCCGCGGCGCGCGCCGGGGTCGGGCTGGTGCTCGCCGATCGCAACATGGCGCTCGCCTGCGGCCTCGCGGAGGTCCGGCTCTCGCCGGCGGTCCGGCGCCAGCTGCCGTCCGAGCGAGCCGGGGACCTGTGGCTGGTGGTCCACCGGGCGCTCCGCGAGGTGCCGCGGGTGGCCGCGGTGTGGGACTTCGTCCTCGAGGAGGCGCGGCGGCTGGGGATGACGCCCGGCGACCCGGCTTGATCCGGGCGCCGCCCGCGGCACGCCGCCGCAAGCGCACCGCGGGTCATCCCGGTCCTCGGACGTGGTGCGGCAAACGAGCGCATGTCCGTCTGCCCGCCGGTCCTCTAGCGTGGGTGATCGCAGCCGCGGGGTTGGGGGAAACCCCCGGCTGACCTACCCAGGGGGACTACCTATGCGCCAGCCGGTGCACCGCCACCCGCGCGGCGGCCTCCACGCGCCTCGCTCGAACGGCTCGTCTCGCCTTCATCCAATCACCGCGACCGCCGTCGCGCTCGCCGCGGTCCTGGGCTCCGGCTGCGGGCCGGAGGAGGCGCCGGGGGCGTCGGCCCTGGCCGGCGACGCGGCACCGCGCAAGATCGTCGAGCCCGCGCCCGCGCCGCTGCCGCCGCGCTTCACCACCCAGGCGCTCCCGGTGGCGGGCGAGGTGTGCGTCGGCTCGGCGGCGCACGACAAGCACGCGGCGTCCGGCATCGGCTGCGTCGCGTGCCACCCGTGCGGCGGCGCGCTCGGGTTCGCGAACCCGGTCACGTTCCCGGGCGGCACCACCAGCGCGAACGGCACCATCGTGAGCGACGCCTCGGGCACCACCTGCTCGGTCGGCTGCCACGCGCCGCTCGGCGCGGAGCCGCACGGCGTCACCTGGACCGCCGGCCCGCTCCAGTGCGTGACGTGCCACACCGACGTGGGCGCGATCGATCCCGCGACCGCGCTCTCGGCGCACCCGCTGCCGGACGGCAGCTCGGGGACGAGCTGCCAGTCCTGCCACGACACCTCCCAGCACCTGAGCGGCCAGGTCCGCCTGGTCGACGGCGGCGGCGGCAGCGCGGCCGTCACCTGCACCGGCTGCCACGCCGGCCAGGGCCAGACGCTCTCCGGCGAGACGCCGCCGCTGCTGGTCGGCTGGGACGACCTGGCGGCCGGCGACTTCCACGGCGACCGGCCCGGCACGTGCCGGTTCGACCCGCTCGACGCCACCGGCCAGCGCACCATGGGGCGCGGCGCGTACCCCTGCCCCCCGAACCAGCCCGACCAGCCCGGCGCGCTGCGCATCACGCCGCGCTGGTGGTACGCGAACGGCACCTCCGGCGCGTTCGCCTGGATCTGCACGCTGCAGCCGCTGGACGCGGCCGGGAACCCGGTCGGCGCGCCGCTCACCGGGCAGCCGTGCCCCGAGGGCACGATCCAGAACTCCACCTGCAGCAGCAACCCCGCCGCCCCGAGCTGCTACCCGACCACCTTCGTGACGCGCGGCTTCGGCGGCACGCTGCTCGCGCCGTACGCGCGCGGCCAGGGCGCCATCGCCTGCGCGCGCTGCCACGACTTCCACGCGAGCAACAACGCCTTCCTGCTCGCCGCCGAGGTGAACGGCGTCGCCATCCCGCCGGGCAGCATCGACCGCGCCGGCGTGGGCGCGCAGCTGCTGTGCACCGCCTGCCACCAGGGTGACCGTCACGAGCTGTGCAAGGCCTGCCACCGCGAGCGGTGGGTCACCGACGGCTCGTACTCCTGGTTCGAGGGCGCCCCGGCGGACCCGGCCCCGGACGGCGCCGCGTGCTTCTTCTGCCACGGGCACGAGGGCATCCAGCAGATGGAGGTCAGCTCGCCCGCGTACCCGCCGAACCACCCGTACTCGACCGGCCTGCCCCAGAGCGCCTGCACGCACTGTCACGACGGCTGGGCGCCGCCGCCCACCGAGTACGTGGCCCCGCGCTTCCAGGCCGGGCCCACCGTGAGCGGCGTGACCGCGACCACGGCGACCATCACCTGGACGAGCAGCGAGAAGGCCACCTCCTACGTCGAGTACGGCGTGGGCACCGCCGGCCACGTCGTCGGCGACGACGCGTTCGTGCTCCAGCACTCGATCCAGCTCACCGGCCTCACGCCGGGGACCACCTACGTCTGGCGCGTGCGCACGAGCGACGTGTTCCGGAACGTGACGCACACCGCGCTGCAGTCCTTCACCACCCCGGCCGAGGGCGCGCTGCCGAGCCCGGACCTGGGCTCGGTGGACGCCAACTTCGAGGTGGGCACGTACGAGGCGACCGTGCCGCTGGTCTGGTTCCCGGTGACGGCGCCGGCGGGCGCGGTGCTCCAGTACGAGGTCCAGCTCGCCTCCGACGCCGCGTTCACCTACCTGCAGAACGGCTCGCTGACGGGGCCGGGCGTGCCGGGGAGCACGGTGGGCAGCACGGGATGGGTGAACGGGACGCCGACCACCTCGGGCGGGCGCCCCGCCCTCCAGGTGCCGGCGCGGCTGTTCAACATCCCGCAGGACTGGTGCGGGCCGTACGCGCCGCGGATGTACTACTGGCGCGTGCGCGTCCGCGACCAGGCGGGCCACGAGTCGGGCTGGTCCACGCCGGGCAGCTTCGGCGCGTTCGCCTGGGACATGTGGTGCTGAGGACGGCGAGGTCCCGGGGCGCCTCGTGCGCCCCGGGGCCCGGGTCCCGCCGCGAGCCCCGGGACGGCCGCCGGCCCTAGGCGGCCCGGTCCGGCGCGGCCGCCGGGAGCGCGCGGTGCGCGACCGCGGGCGCGGCGCCGCGCTCGCCCTCCCCGGTGTGGAACCACGCGGCGGAGCGGCGCAGCGCCTCGGCCTCCTCGGCGAGCCGCGCGGCGGTGGAGGCGAGCTCCTCGGACGAGGACGCGCTCGCCTGGACGGCGGCGTCGAGCTGGCCGATGGCGCCCGTCACCTCGTGCGCGCCGGCGGAGATCTCCTCGGTGGCGACGGCCATGCCGCGCACCAGCTCCGAGGTGCGCGCGATGTCCGGGAGCACGGCGTCGAGCGACTCGCCGGCGAGCTGCGCCGCCTGCACGGTGGAGGTGCCGAGCGCGCCGATCTCGGCCGCGGCGGCCCGGCTCCGCTCGGCCAGCCGCCGGATCTCGGTCGCGACCACCGCGAAGCCCCGGCCGTGCGCCCCGCTGCGCGCCGCCTCGATGGCGGCGTTCAGGGCGAGCAGGTTGGTCTGGTGGGCGATCTCCTCGATGACCGCGGTCCGCCCGGCGATCTCCCGGACCGCCTCGACTGCGCGCCGCACCGCCTCGCCGCCGGCCTGCGCCGCCGCCGCCGAGCGGGCCGCGAGCGACTCGGTCTCGCTGGCGCCGCCGGCCACGTCGCGCACCCGCGCGGCGAGCTCGGTGGTGGCGCCGCTGGCGGTCTCGGCCCCGGCCGCCTGCTCCGAGGCGCCCTGGGCGATCTGCGCCGTCGAGGCGGACAGCGCCTGGCAAGCCTCGGCCACCGCGTCGGAGGCGGAGCGCAGCGTGCCGACGACGGCGCGGAGGGCCCGCACCATCTCGTTCAGCGCCTCGCCCAGCGCGCCGACCTCGTCCCGCGCGCGCACCTCGAGCTCGCTCGCGAGGTCGCCGGCCGCCACCCGCTCGGCGAACCGCGCGGTGCGCGCGAGCGGCTCGAGCACCAGGCGCCGCACCAGCCAGAGCGCGAGCCCGGCCAGCACCGCCACCAGCGCGGCGCCGCCCACCGACAGCAGGAGCCCCAGGCGTCGCCCGTCGTGCTTCAGCTCCTCCTCCGGCACCGCCCCGCAGACCAGCCACTGCCACGGCTCGAACGCCTGGCACGTCGCGATCTCCGGACGCGCCGCGCCCTTCGCGTCGGCGCCGGCGATGCGCAGCCCCTCGGCGCCGCCGCCCCCGGCGGCGAGCGCGGGCGCGAGCCCGTCCGGCGCAGCCTCGCCGGCGCGGGTGGGGTGGACGAGCAGCCGGTTGCGCCCGGCGCCGGCCGAGGCGTCCACCACGAAGAAGTAGCCCTGGTCGCCCGAGCGCACCGCGCGGATGCGCTCGCGCAGCGCGGCGAGCCCCTCGGTGAAGTCCACGCCCACGAAGAGCGCGCCGATGACCTTCCCATCCTGGACGATGGGCTCGTAGCGCGTGAAGAAGTCGCGGCCGAACAGCACGGCCTTGCCGGTGTAGGGCTCGCCATCGAGCAGGTGCCGGTGCGCCGGGTGGTCGGCGCCGAGGAACGTGCCCACCGCCCGCCGGCCGTCGTCGCGCTGCACCGAGGTGGTGATGCGCACGAAGTCGCCGCCGGCGCGAGCGAACACGGTCGCGACGGCGCCGCTCGTCGCGGTGAAGCGATCGACGGTGGGGTAGTCGAGGTCCACCATCCGGTCGCCGGCGGCGAGGCCGGGGAGGGCCACGCCCTCGACGTACGCGGCGCGGGACGGGTCCGTGCGGATGCCCTCCGGGTAGGAGGCGCGGAAGACGCGGAGCAGGTCGGCGGTGGCCCTGGCCAGGCTGGCGTCGTAGACGGCGACCATGTCGCGCACCAGCGCCACCCGGCCGCGCAGCGCGTCGGCGGTCTGCTGCTCGACCGTGCGCACGGTGAACGCCGCCGAGACGGCGGTGAAGCCCCCGAGGACCACCGCGAAGGCCAGGCCGATGGTGAGGACGAGCTTGGTGGCGAGGGAGGCGGAGCGCATGCAGGGTGGACCTCGCCGGGCGGTCGCTGGCCCGGTCCCGAGCGGGTGAAACGACAGGTGCGGCGGGCACCCGGGGTCTGACGTGCCCCGGGCGGCCGACCCGCCGCCCGGCCGGATCCCGGCGGCCCGTGGGGCGCCGGGTGCGGGGCAGCGGGGCCGCGGTGCTGGCGCCGGGCCCGGCTGCAAGCGACGGACCCCGCGGTGCCGGGCACCCGGCCGCGCGGCGCCGTGCGGCGGACGTGTGCAACGTTCGGCGGGAGGATCGCCCATGCGCCGTTCGACCGCCCTGTCGCTCACCATCGCGCTCGCCGCGGGCGCCTGGCTGGCCTCGCGCCGGCTGCGCCGCCGCACGCCGCTGGCCGGCGGGGTGGCGCTCGTCACCGGCGGCTCGCGCGGCCTGGGCCTGGTGGTGGCCCGCGAGCTGGGGCGGCGCGGCATGCGGATCGTCCTCTGCGCGCGCGACGAGGAGGAGCTGGAGCGCGCGCGGGGTGGCCTCGCGCAGGAGGGGATCGAAGCGACCGCGCTCCCCGGCGACGTGACCGACGAGGACGGGATGCGCACGCTCGTCGCCGACGTGGAGGAGAACCTGGGCCCGGTGGACCTGCTCGTGAACAGCGCAGGCATCATCCAGGTCGGCCCGGCCGAGGCCATGACCGTGGAGGACTACCGGCGCGCCATGGACGTGCTGTTCTACGGGCCGCTGCACGCGGCCGAGGCGGTGCTGCCGGGCATGCGCGCGCGCCGCCGCGGGACCATCGTGAACGTGACCTCGATCGGCGCGGCGGTGGGCATCCCGCACCTCGCCCCGTACGACGCCGCCAAGTTCGCGGCGCGCGGCTGGTCGGAGGCGCTCGGCGCCGAGGCGGCCAAGCACGGCATCGACGTCATCACGGTGGTGCCCGGGCTGATGCGCACCGGCTCCTTCGGCCGCGCGCTGGTGAAGGGGCGCCGCTACGCCGAGGCGAGCCTGTTCTCGCTGCTCGCCTCGCTCCCGCTCGTCACCGTCTCGGCGGAGCGGGCGGCGCGGCGCATCGTGCGCGCGATCGAGCACGGCGAGCGCTTCGTGATCATCGGGCTGCCGGCGCGCCTGCTCCGGCTCGCCCACTCGATCATGCCCGGCGCGATCGTGGCGACGCTGGGCCTCGTGAACCGGTTCCTGCCGACCGCCGCCCCCGGGGCGCGCCACGGGATCGCGCTCCCGGCCGAGCTGTTCCGCCGCGGGCTGGCGCGCTCGATCCTGACCGCGCTCGGCGAGCGGGCCGCTCGCCGCTACAACGAGGAGCCGGCCTGATCGCGGCCCGGCCGCGCCCGGCCCCTGACGCGAGAAGGCCCCCCCGCCGCGAGGCGAGGGGGCCTTCGAGTCGGGGGGCGGGCCGCGGAGCTACCGGCGGCCGAGGTCGGTGCGCCAGGTGAAGCCCAGCGCCACGATCCAGATGTCCGTCTTGTAGCTGCCCGGGAACGCGGTGGTCCCGGTCGCGGTCTGCTTGTCGCGGTCGCCGTAGAACACCGCCGCGTTCAGGCCGACGTCGCCGCCCACGTCCCAGCCCGCGCCCAGCGAGTAGCCGGTGGTGTTCGAGTCGGGGAGCGTCGGCGAGAGCGTGTTCGTGCGCAGGCCCGACCAGTCGCGCATCATGCCGGCGCGGAGCCGCAGGCTGGGGAGCGCGGTCCACTCGACGCCGCCGCGGATGACGTTGCCGTTGCGGTAGTCGCGCGGGACCGTGATGGTCGTCGTCTCGCCCTCGAACAGGTCCTGGTTGTAGACCACGAAGCGCGACCAGGAGTACTGCAGCGTCACCAGCACCGGCTTCGCCACCCGCCAGGCCAGGCCCGTGTCGATGCGGTTCGGGAACGTGAGGTCCTGCTTCACGTCCTGGTCCTGCGTGGTCGGGCCCACCAGCGAGGGCGGCACCTGGAAGTGCGCGTCGCCCTTCATGTGCATGGTGCCCTTGTGCTTGTAGTCGAAGCCGAGCGTGAGGTTCTCGAGCGGCTTCACCTCGGCGGAGAGCTGGTAGGCGAAGCCGCCGCCCTTGGTGTCGAGCTCGGCGTAGGCGTCCGGGAACGGCTGGATGCCCTGCTTCAGGTACTGGATGCCCTCGTAGTAGATGGCGCCGCCGCCCACGCGCAGCCAGGGCGCGATCTCGTAGCCGCCGTTCAGGTAGAACCCGAGCATGCGGCGCTCGACGGTGATGATGCGGCCGCGCCCCTCCCACTGGTCGTCCCACTTCATCTGCCCGCCGCCCGGCGTGCCCACGCCGAAGCCGAAGCCGAGGCCGCGCCCGGCGAGCTTCGTGCCGTAGGCGACGTACATCGCCACCGGCGGCGTGGGCGCGAACTTGGTGGTCTCCTTGCCCGGGTAGGCGTCGGTGCCCGTCCACTTGGTGCGCAGGCTCAGCATCGAGCCGGCCAGGGACAGGTTGAGCCCGGAGAGCTTGGAGAGCGCGGCCGGGTTCTGGAACGTGGCCGCCGCGTCCTCCTGGGCGGCCACGCCGGACGACGAGAGCGCGAGGTCGCGCGGGTTGACGTTGATGACCTCGAACCCGCTGGCCAGCGCGACGGCCGGGGCGGCGAGGACGGCGAGGAAGGCGATCCGGAAGGTCTTCCGCATGGTCGTCACCTCGTTACGGCAGGGTCGCCGGCGAGGCCGGCACGGTCACGTCGAGGAGGAACTGCGCGGCGTCGTCGCGCACCTGGCCGCCGATGGTGGTGCCGGCGCCGGTGGCGGTGAGGAACGTGTCGTTCAGCACGCCGTGCGGGACGCAGTTGTTGGGGGCGGAGGCCGAGACGTAGAGCGTGCTCGGCGCGCCGGCGAGCGAGAGCAGCTCGTCGCCGTAGGGCAGCGGGATCCCGCCCACCACCGTGGTCGCGTTCGGCACCACCGGGTCGCACTTCGCGAGCTGGCCGAGCACGTCGGTGGTGGCGTGGACGAGGCCGGTGCCGCCCATCCCCGCGGGCGGGGCGGCGAGCAGCGGGCTCGGGAGCTTGGTGCGGGCGTGCGCGGCGTAGTTGAGCGGCTCCGCCGGATCCAGGATCCACTTCGCCAGGATGAGCGTCTGCAGGTAGCGCGACGCGACCGTCGGGTTGGTGGGGATCTGCGACCGATCGATGCCCAGCGAGAGGAAGAGCGCGTTGACCGAGGCGGTGAACGCGGGCGCGTTCGTGAAGATGTCCACCAGCGTGCCGCCCGGCACGTTCAGCACGCCGCGGGCGAAGCGCGGGTTGGTGGCGAGGATCGACGCGCCCTCGAGGCCGCCGAGCGAGATGCCCTCGTAGTGGACCGCGGTCGGGTTCACCACGAAGCCGCGCTGGAGCAGCGCCGCCGCCAGCGGATCCTGCGCCGGCTGCGGGAACGGCGCGGGCGGCCGCGCCACCGCGAGCACCAGGGCGGCCTGGTCGATGTGGTCCTGGCGGATGGCGTCGCGGATGCGGAAGAAGTTGCCCGAGATGAAGTAGTTCCCGGACGCGACGGTGCTGAGGTTGGTGCCGCGCAGGTGGCCGGTGGTGCAGGTGCCCGGCGGGATCGCGTCGCCCTGGCCGGCCTTGGCCTGGTCCGGCGTGCACACGCCGTCGGCGGTGCCGTCGGTGGTGCACTCCGAGTTCTCCATGCAGAACGCGCGATCGCCGTGGTACGGCGCGTCGATCGCCGCGACGACGAAGCCCTTCTGCGCGAGCGAGTTCGCCACCGTGAGCATCTGGAGGCGGCCGCCGGAGAGGCCGTGGTGGAAGACCACCAGCGGGCGCACGCAGGGGGTCGCGGTGGTGCAGGCCGCGTCGGACGGGTAGGCCACCACCGCCGGGATCGCCTTCGGCGTCCACTGGGTCTGATCGGGGTTGAGCGCGCCGTTCGCCGGGTTGATGGCGTCCACCGTGGGCACCATGGCGGTGAGGAACCCGCCGACGTCCGGGAACAGCGCCGCCTGGGCGGGCGCGTCGAAGCCGAGCGCGGCGAGGTCGAGCGGGGCGACGCCCTGGCCGACGAACGCGGTGGGCGACTGGTAGGGCAGCGCCGAGAGGCCCACCGAGACGTCGGTGACGGTCTGCGTCTGGACCGTGTACGCCATCACCACGTTGTCCCGGGTGACGGCGCCGGCGGTGAGCGCGCCGAGGTTGGCGAGGAGCGGCTCGAGCCCGGCCCGCAGGTTGGCGAGCGCGGTCGCGTCGGCGTTGGACACGCCGGAGAGCTGCGAGACCCCGTCCACCGCGGGCGGGTGGGTGAAGGTGAAGAGGATGTTGCCGAGCGTGGAGCGCTTCAGCGCGTTGCCGGCGAGGTCCTTCACGCCGTCGGTGATGACGACCGCGTAGTTGCGCTTCTCCTTGAGCGGCGGCGTGGGCACGATGCCGACGCCCGGCACCGGCACGGCCACGCCGGGCTGCAGGCCGATGGCGGTGGTCACCGCCACGTCCGCGCCGCCCACCTGCACGGTGCGGTTCAGCGCCGGCGGCTGCGTCAGGTACTCGGCGGTGGCGGGCTGGCCGGCGCCGAGCGCGGCGGCGACGTCGCGCATGCGGCGCGGCGCGCCCGCGCCCTCGGGGAGCTCGAACAGGAGCACCGTCTGCGCGTTCACGGTGGAGGCGGCGACCGGCGCGCTGAGCGGCGCGAGCATCATGCCCGTGGTGGAGAAGCCGTCCAGCGTGGCGAGGCCGGCGGCGGCCGGGCCGAACGCGGGGACGTTGCGCACGTAGAAGCGGGTGGGCGGGTCGTTCGAGGGCCGGGTGCCGTCGAGCAGGAACGTCGAGGGCAGCGGGATCTGGCCGGAGCCCGAGTCGGTGAGCGGCTGGGCCGCGGCCGGCGCGATGCCGAAGGTGGCGATGGCCGCGACCTCGGTGGGCGCGAACGTCGGCGCCACCGCGGCGAAGGCCGGGGTCACGCTGGTGTCCACGGACGCCGTCCAGCGGCCGCCGACGTCGGTCCACGTGAGCGGGCTCCACAGCGTCTTGCGCACCGCCTCGAGCTGGGCGATCAGCTGCGGCGTCAGGCCGGGCGGCTGGTTCTCGTGGACGGTGAGGTCCTTGTTCTGGGCGGCGATGGCGATGGCCTGGTCGGCGTTCACCGGCATCGCCCCCTGGGCGGCGGTGGTCTTCACGCCGGACGGGCCGCCGCGCACCGCGACGACGTAGCGGCCGGGCGCGAAGCGGCGGCTGCCGCTCGTGTCCGCCTTCTTGCGGAGCACCAGGCGGCCCGCGGTGGCGCTGCCCACCTCGAACTCGACCGCCTGCGGGGCCCCGTCCACCTTGAGCAGCGCCACCGTGGACGGCGTGACCGTGGCGGGGTCGAGGTCCGGCGGGGTCGTCTCGACGTAGGCGTTGCCGTTCCAGCTCACGGCCCGGAACGGGATGGTGATGGCGACCTCCTGATCGCTCGGGAACCCGCCCGCGTCGATGAAGGACTGGAGCAGCTCCTTCTGCGCGCTGTCGGGGAGCGTCGGCACGGCCTGCAGGACCAGGTCGTTGGGCGTCGGGATGTTCGGCGACGCGAAGGTGGCGATCACGAGCTGCGGGGCCGGCTTCTCCTGCTTCACGTCGGTGCAGGCGAGCAGCGACACGAAGACGAGGGCCAGCGGGGGACCGTAGCGGCGAAGCGACATCTGCGGCCTCCTCGGGTGCGCGAGGAACGGGGTTTCGGTGAGGAAAGGGACCAATCCTGTTTCCCCTCCGCTGACTGAGAAGTCAAGAATTGCCGGGACGCGTCCAATCCGTGACGCAATCGGCTAAATCAGCATGACGCAATGCGTCCGCACCGCGCGTCCCGGTCGGTGCGGCGCGTCCCTCCTTGGAAGCCGTTTGGAGTCCCACACGGGGCCAGCTACCATGGCGGGCTCGGTCGCCCCGTACCCGTTGCACCTGACCAGAGGGGGTCACGCGTGAACCTGGAGCTGCTCACGCTCGCCGTCGGCGCGTACGCCGCCGTGCTCGCCTTCCTGGGCTGGCTCGGGTACCGCCGCACGCGCAGCGCCGCCGACTACCTGGTGGGCGGTCGCGAGATCCACCCGGTGCTGATGGCGCTCGCCTACGGCTCCACCTTCATCTCCACCTCCGCCATCGTGGGCTTCGCGGGCGTCGCCGCGCTCATGGGCATGGGCCTGCTCTGGCTCACCATGCTCAACATCCTGCTCGGCGTGTTCGTCGCGTTCGTCGTGTTCGGCCGCCCGACCCGGCGGCTGGGCGCCGCGCTCGACGCGCACACGTTCCCCGAGCTGCTCGGGCGCCGCTACCGCTCGCGCTTCATCCAGGGCTTCGCCGGCGGGACCATCGCGCTGCTCATGCCGCTCTATGCCGCCGCGGTGCTCATCGGCGGCGCGCGCTTCCTCGAGGTGCAGCTCCAGCTCGACTACCAGGTGGCGCTGTTCGTGTTCGCGGTCATCACCGTCGGCTACGTGCTGTTCGGCGGGCTGAAGGGCGTCGTCTACACCGACGCGTTCCAGGCGGTGCTGATGGTGTGCGGCATGCTGGTGCTGCTCGTCGCCACCTACGCGCAGGTGGGCGGGCTCTCCGCGCACCAGGCGCTCACCGATCTCGCCGACAAGGTCCCGCCGGCGCTGCGCGCGCAGGGCCACCGCGGCTGGACCGCCATGCCCGCGGCCGGCTCGCCGCTCTGGTGGCAGATGGTGTCCACCATCGTCCTCGGCGTCGGTATCGGCGTCCTCGCCCAGCCGCAGCTCACCGTCCGGTTCATGACCGTGAAGAGCGGGCGCGAGCTGCACCGCGCGCTCGTGCCCGGCGGGCTGTTCCTGCTGCTCATGGCCGGCGTGGCTTACGTGGTCGGCTCGCTCACCAACCTCTGGTACTTCCAGCGCACCGGGAAGATCGCGCTCGCGATCATGACCGACCCGGCCACCGGCAAGCCCAACGTGGACCGGCTCATGCCGCTCTACACGCAGGCCGCCATGCCGGAGTGGTTCGCCTACCTGTTCATGCTGGCGCTGCTCGCCGCCGCGATGTCCACGCTCTCGGCGCAGTTCCACGCCATCGGCACCGCCATCGGCCGCGACCTCTACGAGCAGGCGTTCCGGCTGGGCGGCGGGGCCGAGCGCACCGTGCTGCTGGCGCGCGCCGGGATCCTGGCGGGCTTCGCCGGCACGGTGCTCCTCGCCTGGAACCTCGGGCCCGGCGTCATCGCCATCGCCACCGCGCTCTTCTTCGGCATGTGCGCCGCGACGTTCCTGCCCGCGTTCGTCTCGGCGCTGTTCTGGGCCCGGTCCACCCGCGCGGGCGTGATCGCCGGGATGCTGGCCGGGTTCGCGGCCTGGGCGCTGTGGGTGCTGTTCGTGCACGAGCGCGAGTCGGCCGCGCTGGGCGTGGTGAAGGCGCTGACCGGCCGGACCAGCCTCGGCGCCGGGACCACCTGGGCGCTCGTCGATCCCATCGTGGTGGCGCTGCCGGTCTCGTCGCTGGTGACGGTGGTGGGCTCGCTGCTCGGCCGCGCCGCGCCCGGCGCGGAGGCGGGCGCAACGGCCCGGACGCGGGAAGGAGGGCTCGATGCTGGGCTTCGGTGACCTCGGCGTCACGGCGGCGTTCGTGCTGACGCTCGCGAGCGCGGCGCTGTGCGTGGGATACGGCCTCCTCCACTGGAACGACGACGACGCCCCCCTGCCCCCGCCGGTCCACCCGCCCGGCGAGGCCGAGCTCGACGACCTCTGATCCGATCCGCCCGCACCGCCCGACCCCGTCCCACGGAGCCCTCGATGCGCCGAATCCGCCGCCTCCTCGCCGCCCTCGCGGCCCTCGCCGCGCTGCCGCTCGCCGCGCACGCGCAGACGCCGCCGCCCCCGGCTCCGGTCGCCCCGGCCCCGGCCCCGGCGCCGAAGCCGGGCGTCACGGTGGACCTCTCCGGCTGGCTCATCGCGAACGCGTACTGGAGCGACGGCGGCCTGAACGCGAGCGACCTGCCGCAGTGGGCCACGACCGCGCACTCCACCGCGGGCATGACGGTGCGGCAGAGCCGGGTGCGCGCCGCGCTGGGGCTGCCGGTGGACGGGCTGCTCGGGGGCGCGGTGCTGAAGGGCCTCGTCGAGGCCGACTTCATGGGCACCTACGTGAACTCCGACGCGTCGATGCCGCAGGTCCGGCTGCGCCACGCGTACCTCACCGCAGCCTGCGCGCGCGGGAACCTGACGCTGCTCGTGGGCCAGACCTGGTCGCTGTTCGGCGGCCCCTGGTTCGCGACCAGCCTCGGGCACGTGGCGCTGCCCCGCTTCGCCGGCGCGGGCTACCTGTACCGGCGCGCGCCGCAGGTGCGGCTCACCGCCGAGGCGGGCCGCGGCAAGGACGTCGGGGTGACCGCGGCCGTCGCCGCGCTCGCCTCGAGCGGCGACAAGGCGACCTCGCAGAACCAGCTCGTGGGCGAGCGCGCCGGCGTGCCGGACGCGGAGGGCCGGGTGGCGCTGCAGCTCCGGCGCGCCGGGAGGTCGTGGCTGGAGCTCGGCGCGTCGGGCCGCTTCGGGCAGCAGCTCTGGAAGCTGGACGGCCTCTCGGCGCCGCGCGAGGAGCGGCTCACCGGCTGGGGCGTGGCGGCCGACGGCCGGCTCGAGGTGCCGTACCTGGTCGTGCAGGGCGGCACGTTCATGGGCGAGGTGCTGGGCGGCTACGGCTCGGTGGCGCCGGTGGTGCGGCCCACGAAGAACGCGACCGATCCGGCGAAGCTCGACGCCATCTCGCCGGTGCGGACCGGCGGGTTCTGGGCGCAGGCGGTGGTGACGCCCATCCCGGTCCTGCAGCTCCTCGGCGGCTACGGCATCGAGGAGCCGCGCACCTCCGACCTGCCGGCCGGCAGCGAGGCGACCACCATCGAGCGCAACCAGCAGGTCTCGGGCGGCGCCATCCTGGCGCTCACCTCGCGCTGGAAGGTGTCGCTCGAGGGCACGCTCTACACCACGGAGACGCTCGACGGCGCCCGGCGCGAGAGCACGCAGCTCGAGGTGGGCTCCTTGTACGCGTTCTGAGCGACCCTTCGACTCCGGCCGCGCCCGGGGCGCGGCCTACGCTCAGGGTGAGCGGACCGGGATCCGCTCGTCCTGAGCCCGTCGAGGGACGAGCGAGCGAGCCGGACTCAGGCCGGCGCGACCTTCCGGTGGTCGAGCACCCGCCGGGCCTTGCCGGCGGAGCGCTCCAGCGTGTTCGGCGCCACCAGCTCCACGATCATCCGGATCCCGGTGACCGCGTGGATCTCGCGGTCGATGCGATCGCGCAGCTCCACCATCTGGCGCATCTCGTCGCGGAAGTCCTCGGGCCGGACCTCCACCTTCACCACCACCTCGTCGAGCGCGCCGGGGCGCGAGACCTCGATGAGGTAGTGCGGGGCGGTGCCCTCGACGCGGAGCAGCGCCTCCTCCACCTGCGACGGGAACACGTTCACGCCGCGGATGATGAGCATGTCGTCGGAGCGCCCGCGCACCCGGCTCATGCGGACGCCGGTGCGGCCGCAGGGGCACGGCGAGCGGTCGAGCGCGGCGAGGTCGCGGGTGCGGTACCGCAGCACCGGCATCGCCTCCTTGGTGAGCGAGGTGAACACGAGCTCGCCCACCTCGCCGTCCGGCACCGGCTCGAGCGTGACCGGGTCGAGGCACTCGACGATGAAGTGGTCCTCCTGGACGTGCATGCCGTCGCGGGCCGGGCACTCGCCGGCCACGCCGGGCCCGATCACCTCGGACAGCCCGTAGTTGTTGAAGGCGAGGATCCCGAGCGAGCGCTCGATCTCCCCGCGCATCTCCTCGGTCCAGGGCTCGCCGCCGAAGTGGCCGTAGCGGAGCGGCAGGTCGCCGGGCCTCAGGCCCTCGGCCCGCGCCACCTCGCCCACGTGCAGCGCGTAGGACGGCGTGCAGATGAGCACCTCGGCGGAGAGGTCGCAGATGAGCCGCACCTGGCGCGGCGTGTTCCCGCCGCCGGACGGGACCACCGCGGCGCCCACCCGCTCGATGCCGTAGTGCAGGCCGAAGCCGCCGGTGAACAGGCCGTAGCCGAAGGCGACGTGGACGGTGTGCTCGGGGCGGAGCCCGCCCGCCACCAGGAACCGCGCCACCAGGCCGGACCAGGTCTCGAGGTCGCGGCGGGTGTACGCGACGAAGGTGGGGCGGCCGGTGGTGCCGGAGGAGCCGTGGATGCGCGCCACCTGCTCGCGCGGCACCGCCAGCAGGCCGAGCGGGTAGCTCTGCCGGAGGTCGTCCTTCACCGTGAACGGCAGGCGCCGCACGTCGGCCGGGCCGCGCAGGTCCTCGTCGCGGACGCCGAGCGCCTCGAGCGCCTTGCGGTAGCGGGGCACCGCGCGGGCGCGGCGGACGGTGTCGGCGAGGCGGCGGCCCTGGAGCGCGGCGAGCGCGTCACGGTCGAGCGTCTCCTCCGGATCGAGGATCCGGTTCTCGAGCGCGAAGCGGGCCATCGGCTAGGCCCCCGCGCGCGCGAACAGCTCGGCCGCGCCCACCAGGCGGACGCCGCGCGCCTGCAGGAGCGCCGCCGCCCGGTCCGGATCCGAGAGGCGGAAGACGAGCGTGGCGTGCTCGCCGCGGCTCCGCACCGAGTACGCGTACATGTACTCGATGCCCAGGCCGCAGGCCTCGAAGCCCTGGAGCACCTCGGCGAGGCCGCCCGGCCGGTCCGGCACGTCCACCGCCAGCACGTCGGTGACGTTCACGACCACGCCGGCCTTCTCGAGCACCTGCTTCGCCCGCTCGTGGTCCTTCACGATGAGGCGCAGGATGCCGAACTGCTGCGTGTCGGCGAGCGAGAGGGTGAGGATGTCGATGCCGGCGTCGCCCAGCACCTGGCACGGGACCCGGAGCTGCCCGGGGCGGTTCTCGAGGAAGAGCGAGAGCTGACGGATCTTCATGCCGGCCTCCGGTGCGGGATCAGATGCTGCGACGGTCGATGACGCGCTTCGCCTTGCCCTCGCTGCGCTGCAGCGTGCGCGGGGCCACCAGCGTCACCTGCGCGCGGATGCCGAGCACCTGCTCGAGCGCGGCGGCGAGGTGCTCCTGCAGCCGCTGCAGGCCGCGGATCTCGTCGGAGAACACCTCCGGCGTGACCTCGACCTGGACCTCCATCTCGTCGAGCCCCTTCGCGCGGGTGAGGACGATCTGGTAGTGCGGCAGCGTCCCCTCGACCTGCAGCAGCGCGGTCTCCACCTGCGACGGGAACACGTTCACGCCGCGGATGATGAACATGTCGTCGGAGCGCCGGCCGATGCGGCGGATGCGCCGGAGCGTGCGGCCGCACGGGCAGGGCTCGGGATCGATGGCGGTGATGTCCCGGGTCCGGTAGCGGATCATGGGCATCGCCTGCTTGGAGAGCGTGGTGAGCACGAGCTCGCCCTCCGCGCCGTCCGGCAGCACCGCGCCGGTCTCCGGGTCCACGATCTCCGGGTAGAAGTGGTCCTCGAACAGGTGGAGCCCGTCGCGGTGGACGCACTCGATGCCCACGCCCGGGCCGATGATCTCGGAGAGGCCGTAGATGTCGTGGGCGCGGATGCCGGCCTCCCGCTCGATGTGCGCGCGCATCGACTCGGACCAGGGCTCGGCCCCGAACACGCCCACCTTCAGCCGCCCGAAGCCGATCTTCGCGTCGCGGGCGCGCTCGATGAGGTGGACCATGTACGAGGGCGTGCAGCAGATGGCGGTCACGCCGAAGTCCTGCAGCACCATGAGCTGGCGCTCGGTGTTGCCGCCGGAGATGGGGATCACCGTCGCGCCGAGCGCCTCGCCGCCGTAGTGCGCGCCGAGGCCGCCGGTGAACAGGCCGTAGCCGTAGGCGTTCTGGATGAGGTCGCCCTTGTGCAGCCCGCAGGCGGCGAACGCGCGCACCATCACGCTCGTCCACACCTCCAGGTCCGCCGCGGTGTAGGCCACCACGATGGGCTTGCCGGTGGTGCCCGAGGAGGCGTGCAGCCGGACGATCTCCTCCACCGGCGAGGCGAACAGGCCGAACGGGTAGGTGTCGCGCAGGTCGGCCTTCACCGTGAACGGCAGGCGCCCGAGGTCCTCGAGCGCGTGCAGCGCGTCGGGGAAGACGCCGCGGGCCTCCATGCGCTGGCGGAGGAGGGGGACCTTCTCGTAGGCGCGCGCCACCACGGCGCGGAGCCGGGCGAGCTGGAGCTGCTCCAGCTCGCGGCGGGGGAGGAAGTCGGGGGCGCTGGCGGGGTGGAAGGCGCTGCCGGCGTCGTTCCAGGAGGTGGTCACGGGGCCTCCCGCGTCAGCGCGCGGCGGCGGCGGTCTCCCGGCCGAGCCGGAAGGCCGCGTCGTTCACGGCGTGGAGCCGCTCGGGCAGCGCGGCGTGGATGGCGGCGAGCCAGTGGGCCTCGTCGAGCTCGAGGTGGTGCGAGAGCAGGCCGAGCAGCGCCACGTTGAGGCTGCGGCGGTTCGGGAGCCTCGCCTCGTCCACCGCGTCGGGCGGGATGAGGAGGCCGCCGGGCCGGAGCAGGGGGCGGGTCACCTCCAGCTCGGACGGCGCCAGCACCAGCAGGAAGTCCGCCTCGCCGGCCGGGACCATGGGCGAGAGGACCTGCGCGCCGAAGCGGACGTCGGTGGTGACCGAGCCGCCGCGCTGGCTCATGCCGTGGACCTCGGCCTTCTTCACGTCGAGGCCGGCGCGGAAGGCGGCGTCCGCCAGGATGTCGGAGGCCTTGATGACGCCCTGGCCGCCCAGGCCGGCGACGACCACGTTCACGGTCCGGCTAGGCATCGGACACCTCCCCGGCGCCGGCGCAGCCCGCGCAGGCGAGCGCGGCGCGCTTCTCGTCGGCCGCCTTCTCGTACTTGCGGATGTCGGCCGCGGCGAGGATGCAGGGCCGCCGCGCGATGATGACGGACAGCTTCGGCTCGGCGAGGCGGTCCTTCAGCAGCTTCTCCCAGCCGGCCGGATCGGCGACCGGGTCGATCACGTCCACGTTCGCGACGCCCAGCGCGCGGGCCAGCCCCTCGATCGACACCTTGCCGGTGGGCTCGTGATCGAGCGTGCGGCCGGTGCCGGGGTGCTCCTGCTGGCCGGTCATGGCGGTGGTGCCGTTGTCGAGCACGACGAGCACGTGGCCGGTGGGCGGCGGGTTGTAGACCATCTCGACGAGGCCGTTCAGGCCGGTGTGGACGAACGTCGAGTCGCCGATGATCGAGACCACCCGCCGCGCGTCCGCCTCGGGCAGCACGTGGCGGAGGCCCAGCCCGACGCCGAGCGAGGCGCCCATGGCGACGCAGGTGTCGATGCCCTGGTACGGCGGGAGGACGCCGAGCGTGTAGCAGCCGATGTCGCCCGCCACGATGCAGTCGAGCTTGCGGAGCGTGGCGTAGACCGGGTGGTAGGGGCAGGCCTCGCACAGCGCCGGCGGCCGGCCCTTCGGCGGCTCCGGCTCGGGCGAGCGGTCGCGCGCCAGGATCCGGCGCACCCGCTGCACGTCCAGCTCGCCGAACCGGTACGGCGCCTCCTTCGACTCCACCGCGATGCCCGCGGCGCGGATGGCGTCGGCGAAGATGGGGTCGCCCTCCTCCACCACCACGCAGCGATCGACGCTGGCCGCGAAGGCGCGGATCTTCTCGAGGGGGAGCGGGTAGACGGTCTTCAGCTCGAGCCGGCTCGCCGACGGCGCGGCCTCGGCCACGTGCCGCGCGGTCACGCCGGAGGTGATGACGCCGAGCGCGCGGTCGCCCTTCACCCAGACGTTGAGCGGGGTCGCCTCGGCGAACGCCTGGAGCGCCTCCAGCTTCTGGCGGAGCCGCCGGTGCGCGGGGCGGGCGTAGGCCGGGATCATCACGCGGCCGGGGATGTCGCGCACGAACGCCGGGGCGGGCGGGGCCGGCAGGTCGGCGCGGCGCGCGGCCAGCGTCTTCGAGTGGCACACGCGCGTGGTCATGCGGAGGATGACCGGGATGGCGAAGCGCTCGGACAGCTCGAACGCGGCCACGGTGAGGTCGTAGGCCTCCTGCGAGTCGGCCGGCTCGAGCATGGGCAGCCCGGCCGCGGCGGCGTAGTGCCGGTTGTCCTGCTCGTTCTGCGAGGAGGCCATGCCCGGATCGTCGGCGCTCACCACCACCAGGCCGCCCGTCACGCCGGTGTACGCGGCGGTGAAGAGCGGGTCGGCGGCCACGTTCAGCCCGACGTGCTTCATGGTCACGAGCGCGCGCGCGCCGCCGAACGCGGCCCCCAGTCCCACCTCGAGCGCCACCTTCTCGTTCGGCGCCCACTGGGCGCGGCCGCCCAGCGCGTCGAGCGCCTGGAGGATCTCGGTGGAGGGGGTGCCGGGATAGCCGGTGCCGAGCCGGACGCCCGCGTCGCGGGCCGCCGCCGCCACCGCCTCGTCGCCGGATAGAAGCCGCCGTTCCATCGTTCGGGTTCTCCTCTCGCGCGCGCCGGATCACGGGGCGTGCAGGCCGCCCCCGGTCCGCGATAGAACGGGCCGGTCGCGGTCGTCTCTGGACGTGGACCCGGCATGATACCTGAACGGGGCTGATGATTCCCATCCCTACCCTGGCCCGGCTGACCGCGGAGGCCCGGACCGCCGGCCCGCTCCGGCTGGTGGTGGCGGCGGCGGCGAGCGACTCCGCGCTGGCGGCGGCGGCGCTGGCGCGCCGGCAGCGGATCGCGGACGCGGTGCTGGTGGGCGGGCGCTCGGAGATCGCGGCGCGGCTGCGCGCGCTCGGAGAGGATCCGGCGCTGTTCGAGCTGCACGAGGCCCCGGGCGACGAGGACGCGGCGCGCCGCGCGGTGGCCATGGTCCGCGGCGGCGAGGCGGCGGTGCTGATGAAGGGCCGGCTCCAGACCTCCGCGCTGCTCGAGGCCATCCTGGATCGCAGGGACGGGCTCCGCGACGGGCGGCTCCTCTCCGACGTGCTCGTGGCCGATCACCCGCTCTCCGCCGCGCCCCGGCTGCTCGGCGTCACCGACGGCGGCGTGAACGTGGCGCCGGACCTCGGGCAGAAGCGGGCCATCGTGGAGAACGCGGCGGCGCTGTTCCGCGCGCTCGGGTACGACCGGCCGCGGGTGGCCTGCCTGTGCGCGGTCGAGACCGTGGCCGAGGCCATGCCGCACACCCGCGACGCGGCCGCGCTCGCGGCGATGAACGCGCGCGGGGAGCTGTCGGGATGCGTGGTGGGCGGCCCGCTCGCGCTCGACAACGCGCTCTCCGCCGACGCCGCCCGGCAGAAGGGCATCGACCACCCGGTGGCCGGCCGGGCCGACGTCCTGCTCGTGCCCACCATCGAGGTCGGCAACGCGCTCGGGAAGGCGTTCACCTACCTCGCGCACCGGAGCGTGGCGCACGTGATCGTGGGCGCCCGCGCGCCCGTGCTCATCCCGTCGCGGGTGGAGCGGCCGGAGGACAAGCTCTGCTCCATCGCGCTCGGCGTGCTGGCGGCGGCGAGGGGCGCCCCGTGAGCGCAGGCGCCGGGCCGGCCGCGCCGCTGATCCTGGCGGTGAACCCGGGGGCCGGGTCCACCAAGCTCGGCCTGTTCCGCGGGGGCGGGCTGGTCCGCGAGGAGAAGGTGCTGCACCCCGAGGCGATGGCCAGGCCCGCGGCGCGGATCTGGGACGAGCTGCCCGGGCGCGTCGCCGCCGCGGAGGACTTCCTCTCTCGCGCCGGGGTGCGGGCGGGCGACCTCGCCGCGGTGGCCGGACGCGGCGGGCTGCTCCCGCCGCTCGCCGCCGGCGCCTACCTCGTGGACGAGGCGCTCGTCGGCGAGCTGGAGCGGGCCGCGCACGGGGAGCACGCCTCCAACCTGGGCGCGCCCATGGCGCGCGCGCTCGCCGCGCCGCACGGCTGCCCGGCGCTGGTGGTGGACCCGGTCTCGGTGGACGAGCTCGCGCCGGTGGCGCGCGTCACCGGGCTCGCCGGGGTGGAGCGCACCAGCTTCGTCCACGCGCTCAACCTCCGCGCGGTGGCGCGGCGCCACGCGGCCGCGGCCGGGCGCCCGCTCGAGGCGCTCTCGCTCGTGCTCGCGCACCTCGGCACCGGCATCTCGCTCTGCGCCCTGTCCGGCGGCCGGATGGTGGACGTGGTCAACCCGCGCGACGAGGGGCCGTTCTCCGGCGACCGCGCCGGCGGCGTGCCGGCCACCGCGCTCGTGGACCTGTGCTTCGCGCCGGGCGCCGACGCACGGACCGTGAAGCGCCGGCTGTTCGGCGACGGCGGGCTCTACGCGCACCTCGGCACGCGCGACGTCCGCGAGGCGCTGGCGCGCGCCGGGCGCGGGGACGCCGGGGCCGCGCTGCTCGTGGACGCCATGTGCTACCAGGCGGCGAAGGCCGTGGCGGCGATGGCCGTCGCGCTCGACGGCCGGGTGGACGCGATCGTGCTCACCGGCGGGCTCGCCCACCTCGCGCCGGTGGTGGAGGGCGTCCGGCGCCGGGTGGCGTGGATCGCGCCGGTGGAGGTCCACCCGGGCGAAGACGAGCTGCGGGCGCTCGCCGAGGGCGCGCTGCGCGTCCTCTCCGGCGAGGAGCCCGCCCGGCGCTACGCGCCGCTCGCGCCCGCGCGCTGAGCCCCGCGAGGCAGCGCGGCGGCGAGCCGGCGCACCGCCTCGGCCAGCTCGCGCTCGTCGAGGCGCCCGAAGCCGAGCCGGAGGAACGGGCGCGGCCGGCGATCGTGCGCGAACAGCCGCCCCGGCTGCACCGCCACCCCGGCGCGGAGGGCCCGCGCCGCCCAGGCCTCCGGGTCGAGGCCCGGCGCGACCCGGCACCAGAACGCCATCCCGCCCGCCGGGGTCCGGAAGGAGAGCGCGCCGGCGAGGTGCGCGCGCAGCCCGGCCGCGAGCGCCTCGCGGCGGCCCGCGTAGACGCGGCGGGTCCGCCAGGCGTGCCGCTGCGCCTCGCCCTCCTCGAACAGCTCGGCGACGGCCGCCTCCACCGCGAGGTCGCCCTGGCGATCGAGGAAGCGCCGGTGCGCGGTGAGCCGCGCGATCGCGTCGCGCGGGCCGGCCAGCCAGCCGATCCGCAGGCCGGGGGCGAGCACCTTCGAGAGCGTGCCCACGTACACCACCACCCCGGCGCCGTCGGCGCTGGCGAGCGGCGGCACCGGGCGGCCCTCGTAGTGGAACTCGGCGTCGTAGTCGTCCTCGAGGACGAGGAGCCGCGCGCGCCGGGCCAGCTCGAGGAGCGCGAGGCGCCGCGCCGGCGCGAGCGTGACGGTGGTCGGGTACTGGTGGTGCGGGGTGAGGTAGACGGCCCGGATCGCGCCCGCCGCGGCGAGCGCCTCGAGCCGCTCCACCTGCAGCCCGCGCGCGTCCACCGGCACCGGCACGGTGCGGAGCCCGGCCAGGCGCAGCGACTCCCAGGCCGGCCGGTAGCCGAGCGCCTCGACCGCGACGCCGTCGCCGGGCGAGAGCAGCGCCCGCCCGGCGAGCGCGAGCGCCATCTGCGCGCCCCGGGTCACCAGGATCGCCTCCGGCGGCACCGCCAGCCCGCGCGCCTCGCCCAGCATGCGCGCCAGCGCCGCCCGCAGGCGCGGGTGCCCGGCGGCGTCCCCGTAGGCGAGGTGCTCGCGCCGGCGCAGCGCCCGGCGGTAGGCGCTCCCCAGCGCGGCCACCGGCACGAGGCGCGGATCGGGCGTGCCGCCCAGGAGCTCGAGCGTGCCGGGCGGCAGCGTCTCCCAGGTGGCGTCGGACGGGGCGGGGGGCAGGTCGAAGCCGGCGCGCGCCGCCGGGCCGGGCGCGCCCGCCGCGCCGGGGGCCGGGGGCGGGAGGTCGCGCGAGACGAGCGTGGCCCGGGCCGGGTCGGAGGCGATCCAGCCCTCGGCGGCGAGCTCGCCGTAGGCGGCGAGCACGGTGTTGCGGTGCACGCCCAGCGTCCGCGCCAGCGCGCGGCTGGAGGGGAGCGGCGCGCCGGGGCGGAGCGCGCCGGCGCGGATCCGGGCGGTGAGCGCGCGGGCGATCTGCACGGCGAGCGGGGCCGGGTCGGCCCGGTCGAGCGAGAGCGGGGTCTGCCAGGTGCGCACTGGTCCATCCGATACCTCGAAACTGGACCTTCTCGCCAGACCAGCCCCGGCGCAGGCTGCCGCGCATGAGACGCGAGATCTTCCGGACCGGCCGCGCGGAGGCCCTGGCGCTGCTGCGGCGGGCGCCCACCGTGCACCTCGCCACCACCACCCCCGAGGGCGCGCCGGTGCTGCGCGCGCTCGACGCCGCCGTGCTCGACGACGGCGTCTGGTTCCACGGCGCGCGCGCCGGCGAGAAGGCGCGCTGCCTGGGCCGGGCGGCGGTGGTCTCCGCCGAGGAGCTGGTGGCGCACCTGCCCAGCTGGATGGCCGATCCGGTGCGCGCCTGTCCGGCCACCACGCTCTACCGGAGCGTGCAGGCGCACGGGACGCTGGAGGAGCTGACCGACCCGGCGCGGAAGGCCGAGGTGCTCTCGGCGCTGATGGCGCGCTGGCAGCCGGAGGGGCGCTACCGCCCCATCCGCGCCGACGACCCGCTCTACGCGGGCGAGCTGCGCGGGATCCTGGTGCTGGGCGTCCGCCTGGGCGAGGCGCTCGACGGCAAGTGGAAGCTGCTCCAGAACCGGACGCCCGAGCAGATCGGCGCCGCGCTCGCCGGGCTGTGGGCGCGCGGCGCCCCGGGCGACGTCGCCGCCATCGAGGCCGTCCGCGCCGCGAACCCGGGCGCCCCGGAGCCGGCGTTCCTCGCCGCGGGGATCCCCGGGGTCCGGCTGCACGTCGCGCTCGGCGAGGCCGACGCGCCGGCCGTCGAGGCGCTCCTCGCCGGCGAGTACTGGTGGGAGGGCGAGCCCGCCGCGCTGGCCGGCCCCTCGCACCTCGCCTCCACCGCCTGGGTGGGCGCCCGCGACGCGGACGGCGCGCTCGTCGCCTCGGCGCGCGCCATGGCCGACCCGCGCCACGCCTGGATCTACGACGTGGTGGTGGCGCCGGCCTGGCGCGGGCGCGGCCTGGGCAAGCGGCTCGTGGCGCTGCTCCTCGACCACCCCGCGCTCCGGCGCACCCGCTTCGTCCGCCTCGTCACCCGCGACGCGCAGGGGCTCTACGCCCGCTTCGGCTTCGCGGACGCGGCCGGCCAGCGGCGCTCCGCGACCTCCACCGAGATGGTGCTGGTGCGCGAGGTGCCCGCCGAGGCGGGCGGGGCGGACGCGGCCTGAAGTCCGCTCAGGCCGCGCCGCGGGCGCGCCGCCGGCGGATCCACACGGCCACCGCGAGCGCCACCAGCACGGCGCCGAGGACCGCGAGCTCGACCCGGCGCACGCCGCGCTCGGCCTCGCCGAGGTGGTGCGAGAACAGGTAGCCGACCGAGACCACCAGCGGCACCGAGACCAGCGCGGAGAGGCCGTCCGCCAGCAGGAACGTGCGGACGCGTACCCCGTGCGTGGCCGCGAGCGCGAAGGCGGCGAGCCGCAGGCCCGAGGTGTGCCGGGCGACGGCCACCGACAGGAACGCGTGGCGCGCGAGGTGGCCCTCCAGCCGGCCGCGGCGCTCCGGCGTGAGCACCCGCGCCACCGGCCGGGCGCCGAGCACCCGCTCGCCGTGCCGCCGCGCGACGAGGAACCACGCGAGGTCGCCGCCCACGATCCCCGCCCAGCACACCGCCATGACGAGCGGCAGGCGCAGGTAGCCCTGGTGCGCGAGCACCCCGGCGCCGAGCTGCGTGGCCTCCTCCGGGATGGGAAGGCCCAGGCCCGCGCCGCCGAGCAGCGCGAGGATGGCGAGATAGCCGTAGCGCGCGAGCAGGCCCTGGAGCATCTCGCGAATCTACGGCCGGTCGCGGGCGCGCGCCTAGAAGTAGCCGAGGACCAGGGCCGCCGCCTCGGTGGCGAGCGGCTGCCGCCGGCCCTCGAACGCCAGCGAGAGGTCGCGCGCGAGGTGCAGCCGGAGCGCGCCGCCCCAGGACCAGGTGGTGCGGGGCGCGGCCTCGGGCAGCCAGCGCCAGCGCGCGTCGGCGAGCAGGACGGCGCGGGACCCGAGGCGGAGCCGCGCCAGCGCCGAGGGGCCGATCCCGGGGCGCCACCCGGTGCCGCCCGCGCCGGAGAGCCGCGGCGAGGCGCGCAGCTCCAGGTCGCCGGTGGCGGCGAGGTCGAGGCCGCCGGGCAGCGCCGCGGCCAGCCCGCCGCCCAGCTCGCTCGCGAAGGCGACGCACCGGTCGCAGCCGCGGTCGCGCACGGTGGCGGCGCCGAAGCTCGCCTTCCAGGACGGCCGGGCGTCGAAGCGCGTCACCGGGCTGAGCGAGACGATGCGCACGAGCGCCACGTCGTCGAGGTCCACCCGCCGCTCGCGCGGCGTCCAGCGGAGGCGGGTGGGGAGGAACTCGATCTGCGCGGTGGGGGGGTAGCCCTCGGGCGGATCGCCGAGGTCGTGCAGCGCCAGGCGGAGATCGAGGAGCACCGTGCCGCCCTGCCCGTCCACGGCGCCGCCGCCCAGGCCCAGGCGCAGGGAGCCGTGGCCGCGCTCGGGGCGGCGCGCCTCCGGGACGGGGAGCGCGAGCGGCGCGCTCGCCACGCCCAGCGCGGCCCGGCGCTCGAGCAGCGCTTGCCGGTCCTGCGCCGCCTTCGGCCCGAGGCCGCGGATGAGCTCGCGCGCGTGGCGCAGGTCGAGCAGGTCCACCGCCGCGTCGAGCACCTTCGCCTCCGCGTCGGGCGGGGTGGCCGGGTCGAGCGGCGCCGCCGGGTCGCGGGAGAGCGCCTCCACCTCGCGCAGCTCGGCGCCGGAGAGCCGGCGGGCCCGCGCCTCGAACTGCGTGCGGATCGAGGGCCGGTAGTGGACGCGCCGCACCAGGCCCGGGTTCCGGAACAGCGCCACCACGGTGTCCGACGGGAGCACCACCGCCCGGCCCACGTGCGAGAGCAGGTCGAGCCGCGGCGCGGCGGCCTCCAGCGCGCCGAGCACGTGGTAGCTGCAGTTCTCGTCGAGGTACCAGTAGTCGAACCAGGTGCCGCCCAGCTCCCACACGTGCGCGCCGAGCAGCGCCACCTCGCCCGGCGTGAGCTCGAGGTCGTACTCCCACAGGTCGCGGGACTCGTAGTCCCCGTACTCGCGGACCTTGTAGTAGTACGGGTAGTACTTGAACTCGCCCTTGAAGAAGCCGAGCAGCCCCTTCGCCGCGTAGAGCACCGCGTTGCCGGTGTCCACGGTGGCGGCGTAGTCCACCCCGTAGTCGAGCAGCTCGAAGTGCTTGCCGCCGATTGCCTCCGGCGCCTTGTCGAGCCGGAGCAGGGTGTGGCCGAACGCCGAGGCGGGGTTGTTGAGGTAGTAGGACGAGAACACCACCGTCACGCCCTGCGGCCGGATCTTCCCGTAGAAGTCCTCGAAGCGCGGGCAGCGGCGCGGCGGCAGGCGGGCGAGGTCGAAGCCGAGCCGCCCGCCCAGGAACGCGAAGCGCGCCGGGAAGCGGCACTGCGCGTCGTCGAGCTCGTCCGCCCTGGGCGTGGCGTCGAGGAAGCCGGCCAGCGTCGCCTCCAGCTCGGCGGCCGGATCGGTCTTCCCGTCGCGCGCCCGGAAGAACTTCGCGCCGTCGGCCTCGCTCTTCCAGCCGCCCAGCGGGCGCGGGCGCCAGTGTCCGAGCTTCAGCCAGCCCGGGTCCTCCGCCAGCCGCAGCGCGCGGGCCTTCGCGACGAGCTCGCCGAGGTAGGCGGGGTCGGCGGGCGGCGGGGCGGGCGGGGACGCGAGCGCGAGGGCGAGGGCGAGGGCGAGCGGGCCGAGCATGCGGGGCGACGAGGGTAAACGAAAGGGGAGCCCTCTCGCGAGGGCTCCCCTCCGTCGAAGCGTCGGTGCGGGCTAGCTGCGGCCGCAGCCGAGGGCCGCGTCGCCGTGCAGCGTGTCGAGGATCGCCTTGGTCACGTCGTCGTTCGAGGCGCTCTCGCTCGGGAAGATCGACTTGAAGTTCTTCTGCAGCGCCGCGCCCACCGCGTGCGAGTTCTCGCAGGCGTTGATCACGGTGAGCGCGCCGATGGCCTCGCCCTCGCCGCGGGAGATGTCCTTGGCGAGCGCCTCGCGGTTCGCGTCCACGAAGTTCTTGGTGCCCGCGGCGAACACGCCGCTGCCGCAGTTGGACGTGCCGGTGGTGATGCCGAAGGTCTGGTTGCCGAAGGTGCCGTTGGTGGTGGCGGCCAGGATCTGGACCGCGCCGGGGGTGCTGCCGAACGCCATGGAGCCGAGGCCACAGCCGGCGGTGCCGTAGCGGCCGGTGCCCTTGATGGCGGAGGCGGTCTGATCGGCGGCGGCGGCCGGCACGGCGAGCAGCGCGGCGACGAGCGCGAGCGTGATGCGGGTCATGTGTCTCCCTTTCGTTCGGGGGTTCACGAACCCCCAGTGAAGTCCCCCACGCATGCTTTCCGTGGAGATCGTTCCCGTATACCGCTGTCTCTCACGCCTGCGAACTTCGCAGACGACCCTTGTCGGGGCCCTGCCGGGCAGGACAGGATTTCGGTTGCGGCACCGTGGCGCACTGCGCAATATGGTCGAGCCCCAGACTTGATTCCGGAATCAGGAGCGATCATGGCCCTCAAGATCGTGGTGACCGCGAAGCGCGTCGAGGACCCGGAGTCGAAGATCCGAGTGAAGCCGGACGGCTCCGGGATCGTGACGGACGGCGTCAACTACAAGATCAACCCGTTCGACGAGATCGCCGTCGAGGAGGCGCTCCGGCTGAAGGAGCGCCACGGCGGCGAGGTGGTGGTCGCCTCCATCGGTGGGGAAAGGTCGCAGACCGAGATCCGCGCCGCGCTCGCCATGGGCGCCGACCGCGGCATCCTCGTCCGCCACGACGGTCCGCTCGATCCGGTGGTGGTCTCGGCGCTGCTCGCCAAGGTGGTCGAGCAGGAGAAGCCCGACCTCGTCATCCTCGGCAAGCAGTCCATCGACGACGACCAGAACCAGGCCGGCCAGTACCTGGCCGAGCGGCTCGGCTGGCCGCAGGGCACGTTCGCCTCGAAGACCGAGAGCCTGGAGAGCGAGGCCGAGCAGAAGAAGGAGCCGGGCCTGGTGCTCTCCGCCGACGGCAAGGCGCTCACCGTGGTGCGCGAGGTGGACGGCGGCGTGGAGACGCTGGAGCTGGGCCTGCCCGCGGTGGTGACCACCGACCTGCGCCTCAACAAGCCGCGCTTCGCCTCGCTGCCCGGCATCATGAAGGCCAAGAAGAAGCCGCTCCAGGAGCTGGCCGCCGCCTCGCTCGGCGTGGACCTCGCGCCGAAGGTGGTGGTGAAGCGCCTCGCCGAGCCGCCCGCCCGCAAGGGCGGCGTGAAGGTGGCCGACGTCGAGGAGCTCTGGAAGAAGCTGCACGACGAGGCGAAGGTCCTCTAGCCCACCGTCCGCGCCTCGCGCGGCGATCGAACCTCCGGAGGCGACATGTCGAACGTCCTCATCGTGGCCGAGCAGGGCGGCGGCCAGATCCGCAAGGCGACGCTCCACGCCATCTCGGCCGGCCGCGCCGTCGCCGCCCGCACCGGCGGCGCGCTGCACGTGGCGCTGCTCGGCAAGGGCGTCCGCCCCCTCGCCGACGCGCTCGCCGCGTACGGCGCGGAGGTGCACGTGGCCGACGCGCCGGCGCTCGAGCACCCGCTCGCCGACGCCTGGGCGCCGGTGATCGCGGAGCTCGCGAAGGCCTGCGGCGCGGCGTACGTGGGCGCCGCCGCCACCGCCCAGGGCAAGGACCTCCTGCCCCGCGTCGCGGCCCGCCTCGGCGCCGGCATGGCCACCGAGGTGCTCGGCTTCGGCGGCGACGGGCCGGCCGTCACGTTCCGCCGGCCCATGTGGGCGGGCAACGTGCTCGCCGAGGTGGAGATCGCGACGCCGGTGAAGGTGTTCACGGTCCGTGCGACGGAGTTCCCGGCCGCCGAGCAGGGCGCCGGCAAGGGCGCGGTGCACGAGGTGGCGGCGCAGGTGCCGGCCGGCCTGCGCACCCGGCACGTGGGCTTCCGCGAGGTGAAGAGCGAGCGGCCCGAGCTGACCGAGGCGCGCGTGGTGGTGTCGGGCGGCCGCGGCACGAAGGGCGACTTCAAGCCGGTCGAGGCGCTCGCCGACGTGCTCGGCGCGGCGGTGGGCGCCAGCCGGGCCGCCGTGGACGCGGGCTGGGTGCCGAACGACTGGCAGGTGGGGCAGACCGGCAAGGTGGTGGCGCCGGACCTGTACGTGGCGGCGGGCATCTCCGGCGCCATCCAGCACCTCGCCGGCATGAAGGGCTCGAAGGTGATCGTGGCGGTGAACAAGGACCCGGACGCGCCGGTGTTCCAGATCGCCGACTACGGCCTGGTGGCGGACCTGTTCCAGGCGCTCCCGGCGCTCACCGAGAAGGTGAAGGCGTCGAAGTGAGCGGGCGGGCGGTGCGGGCGTGACCGAGGCGGATCTCGAGGGGCTCGGCGTCCACCGCATCGCCATCCCGGTCCCGTTCCCGCAGGCGGGCGGGCCGGTCAACGCCTACCTGGTCGAGGACGCCGGCGGCGGCCTCCTCATGTTCGACGCCGGCCTGGGCACGCCCGAGGCCCAGGCGGCGCTCGAGGCCGGGTTCGCGCGCCTGGGCCGCCGCTTCGACGAGGTCACCCGCATCGTGGTCTCGCACGGCCACGTGGACCACTACGGCGCCGCGCGCTTCGTGCAGGAGCGGCACGGCGGCCCGGACGTCCCGGTGTTCGGCCACCCCGCCGACGCGCCCAAGATGTCGGAGCAGGGGCCGCGCTGGCGGGAGCTGGCGCCGCGGCTCGCCGCGTACCTCGCGCGCCAGGGCGTGCCGCCCGAGGTGGTCGAGGTGCTCGCGAGGCAGGGCGAGGGCGGCTTCCGCTACGCGCGGCGGCTCCCCGAGGTGCGCCGCCTCGCCGAGGGGGAGGTCCTGCGCACGCGCCACCTCGCGCTCGAGGTGATGCACATGCCGGGGCACACCCCCGGGCTCCTGTGCCTGTACGAGCGGGAGCAGCGGCTGTTCTTCTCCGACGACCACCTGCTCGAGAAGGTGTCGCCGAACCCGCTCGTCGAGCTCGGGCCGGACGGCCAGGACGGCTTCTTCCACCCGCTGCTCGCCTACCTCGACAGCCTCCGCCGCCTGCGGGCCATGGAGGTGGACCTGGTGCTCCCCGGCCACGGCCCGCCGTTCGGCGGCCACCGCGAGATCATCGACGCCCTGGTCGGCTTCTACGCGAAGCGGCAGGCGCGGATGCTCGAGCTGCTCCGGGCCGGGCCGCGCACCGCGCACGAGATCGCCCGCGCGCTCTGGCCCCACGCCCGCCCCGCCGACGCGTTCCTCACCCTCTCCGAGACGGTGGCGAACCTGGAGGTGATGGAGTCGCGCGGCGAGGTGCGGCGCGATCGCGCGGCCGAGCCCTGGCGCTACCTGGCGGCCTGACCGGCCGCGCCGCCGCTCGACAACCGCGGCGCCATCGGGCATTCAAGGCGCCATGCTCGAGCTGCTCGGCCAGGCCGACACGTGGATCTCGCTGGTGACGCTCTCCGCCATGGAGATCGTCCTCGGCATCGACAACGTGGTGTTCCTCACCATCCTCGCCGGGCGGCTGCCGCAGGAGCAGCAGGGGAAGGCGCGCAAGCTGGGCCTCGCCTTCGCGCTCCTCACCCGGCTCGGGCTGCTGTTCGCCATCAGCTGGGTGATGGGGCTGACCCGGCCGCTCTTCGAGGTGCTGGGCCGGGAGATCTCCGGGCGCGACCTCATCCTGCTGGGCGGCGGCCTGTTCCTCATCGCCAAGGCCACCCACGAGATCCACGACAAGCTCGAGGTCGAGCACGCCGAGGCGCGGAAGGCCGGCGGCGGCGCCGCGTTCTGGGCGGTCATCGTGCAGATCGCGCTGCTCGACATCGTGTTCTCGCTCGACTCGGTCATCACCGCGGTGGGGATGGCGAAGCACCTGCCGGTGATGGTCGCCGCCATGGTCCTCGCGGTGGGCGTGATGCTGATCTTCGCCGACGCGATCGGCGGCTTCGTGGAGCGCCACCCCACCATCAAGATGCTGGCGCTGTCCTTCCTCATCCTCATCGGCGTGATGCTGGTGGCCGAGGGGCTCGGGAGGCACATCGAGAAGGGCTACGTCTACTTCGCCATGGCGTTCTCCCTCGGCGTCGAGCTCCTCAACATGCGCGTGCGCAAGGCGCGGCAGGCGCCGGTCCACCTGCACGGGCGCTTCGAGGAGGAGCGGGCCGGGCGCTAGCGCCGCCCCGCCGCGCCCGTGGCCGACCTCGCCCTGCTCGCCCTCACCCTGCTGTGGGGGACCACCTTCGCGCTCGTGAAGGAGGCGCTCGAGACCGCCTCGCCGGGCGTGTTCCTCACCGCCCGCTTCGGCCTGGCCGCGGTGGCGCTGCTCGCCGCCTGGGCGCTCCGGCCGCGCGCGCCGCTCGGCGAGGGGTTCTGGCGGCACGGGCTCCTGCTCGGCCTGACCATGCTGGTCGGCTTCGTGCTGCAGACGGTGGCGCTCCGGCACACCACGCCCGCGCGCTCCGGGTTCATCACCGGCCTGAACGTGTTGGTGGTGCCGGTGGTGGCGCGCTGGTTCCTGGGGCGCCGGGTGCGCCCCGCGTTCTGGGTGGGCGTGACGTTCGCGGTGGCCGGGCTGGTCCTGCTCACCCGGCCCTTCACGGCGGGCGCGGTCACGGAGGAGGTCCGCCTCGGCGACCTGCTCACGCTGTTCTGCGCCGTCGCCTACGGGCTCCAGGTGACGTTCACCTCGGAGTGGGCGCCGCGCCACCCGCTCGCGCCGTTCGTGGCGGTGCAGGTGCTGGTCACGCTGGCCGGCGCGCTCGTCCTCGTCCCGCTGGAGGGGCCGCGCTTCGATCCGGCCGGGGCCGGCCACTTCGTGCTGGTGGTCGCGTTCACCGGCCTCGTCATGACCGCGTTCGCCTTCTTCGTCATGAACTGGGGCCAGCGCCACACCACCGCGGTCCGGGCCGCGCTCATCTTCTCGCTCGAGCCCGCCGCCGCCGCGGTGTTCAGCTGGCTGTACTACGGCGAGCCGCTCGGGCCGCTCGACTGGGCCGGCGGCGCGCTCATGGTGCTCGGGGTGCTGGCCGGCGAGGTGGGCGGGGTGCTGGAGGCCCGCGCGGCGGAGGCCAGGGCCCGCGCCCGCGCGCCCGCGGCGTAGCCGGCGACGCCGGGGCGAGCGCCGGGCCCGCGCCGCGCGTCGGGACCTCTGCTACCTTCGGCCCGATGCGACGCACGCCTCTCCAGCACGCCCTCGCCGCGGCGCTCGTCCTGGTGCTCACCGCGGCGCTCGCCGCCTGCCGCCACGCGCCCCCGCCCGCGCCGGCCCGCACCGCCGACGAGGCGCTGCGCGAGGTGCCGCCGTCCGAGCTCCCGGCGTTCGCGGACGACCTCGACTACGCCGGCCTCGAGGACGCGATCGGCCGCACCGAGACCTGGCTGGCGCGGCTCGCCGCCTCGGATCCGGGCCGGACGTTCGCCTACGGCAAGGAGCGCGTGCCGCTCGAGCGCGTGCGCGCGACGCTGGCGCGCTTCCGCGCCCTCGTGGCGGCGCGGCCCTCGCCGGACGCGCTGCGCGAGGCGCTCCGCCGCGAGTTCCGCGCCTTCCGCTCGGCCGGCGACGGGCGCGGGACGGTGCTCTTCACCGGCTACTACCTGCCCGAGCTGCGCGGCGCGCTCGCCCGCGGCGGCCCGTACCAGGTGCCGCTCCACCGCGCGCCCGACGACCTCGTGGTGGTGCGCGCGCGCGACTTCCCGCAGGTCGCGGAGGACGTCGTCGGCCGGGTGGAGCAGGGCCGGCTCGTCCCCTACCCGACCCGCGCCGACATCGCGCGCGGCGCGCTCGAGGGGAAGGGCGCGGAGCTCTGCTTCGTGGACTCGGCGCTCGACGCGTTCTTCCTGGAGATCCAGGGGAGCGGGGTGGTGCGCCTCCCCGACGGCACCGCGCGCGTGGTCACCTACGCGGGCAAGAACGGCCAGCGCTACGCCGCGGTGGGCGCGGAGCTGGTCCGGCGCGGCGCGCTCCGGCGCGAGGAGGTGTCGATGCAGTCGATCCGCGCCTGGCTGCTCGCGCACCCGGAGGAGCAGGCGGCGGTGCTCGCCACCAACCCGTCCTACGTGTTCTTCCGCTTCGCCGACGACGCCATCGGCGCGCTGGGCGTCCCGGTCACCCCGGACCGCACCATCGCCGCCGACGCGAAGGTGTTCCCGAAGGGCGGCCTCGCGTTCCTGGAGACCGAGCGGCCGGTGGACGCGACCTCGGCCACCATGCGCCCGTTCTCGCGCTTCGTGCTCGACCAGGACGCGGGCGGGGCCATCCGCACCTCCGGCCGCGTGGACCTGTACCTGGGCAGCGGCCCCTACGCCGCGAACGCCGCCGGCCGCATGAAGCAGCCGGGGCGGCTCTGGTACCTGCTGCTCAGGTAGCCGGGCCCCGCCCGCGGTTCGACGGGCTCACCGCGAGCGGGGACCCCCGCTCACCCTGAGCCCGTCGAAGGGTCACCCTGAGCCCGTCGAGGGGCGAGCGGCGTCCCGCGGGCTACACGTCCGGCGCCTCGGAGACGGTCCCGTTCGCGGCGGTGCCCTCCATCCCGCGCGGCAGCACCAGGTTGAGCAGGATGCCGACGTAGGTGGCGAGCGGCATGGCGTCGATCTTCACCGAGCCGAAGTGCATCTCGGCGCCGCCCACGCCGATGACCAGCACCACCGAGGCGATGATCAGGTTCCGCTTCTGCGAGAAGTCGATGCCCGCCTCGACCAGCATGCGGATGCCGGCGGAGGCGATGATCCCGAAGAGCAGGATGCAGATGCCGCCCATCACCTGGGTCGGGATGGAGCGGATGAGCGCGCCCACCGGCGGGAGGAAGGACATGAGCACGGCGAGCACCGCCGCGCCGCCGATCACCCACACCGAGAAGACGCGGGTGATGGCCATCACGCCGATGTTCTCGCCGTAGGTGGTGTTGGGCGGGCCGCCCAGCGCGCCGGAGATCATGGTGGCGACGCCGTCGCCGGCGAGCGAGCGGTGCAGGCCCGGGTCCTTCACGAAGTCCCGGCCCACCACGTTGTTCGTGACGATGAGGTGGCCGATGTGCTCGGTGATGACGACGAGCGAGATGGGCGCGAGCGTGATGATGGCCGCCCAGGTGAACTTCGGGAGCACGAAGGGCGGCACCGCCAGCGGCCTCGCCGCGGCGACGCCGGAGAGGTCCACCTGGCCGGCGAGCAGCGCGACGACGTAGCCGCCCACGATGCCGATGAGCACCGGGATGACGCCCAGGAAGCCCTTCAGGAACACCGCCGCCAGGATGGCGATGGCGAGCGAGGCGAGCGCCACCGCGAAGAACTCCGGCCGGTAGGTGGGGCCGCCGCCGTTCATGGCCATGTTGACCACCGCCACGCGGGCGAGGCCGAGGCCGATGACCATCACCACCGAGCCGATCACCACCGGCGGGAGCAGGCGGTCGATCCAGCCGGTGCCGAACTTGCCGATGAGCGCCGCCACCACCAGGTAGCAGACGCCCACCGCCACGCAGCCGCCCATGGCCACCGCCACCCGGTCGGCCGGCGCGGCCTGGCCCGGCGCCACCCCGAGGATGGCGGAGAGGGCGGCGATGAACGCGAAGGAGGAGCCGAGGTAGGCCGGGATCTTCCCCTTGGTGATGAAGATGTAGACGAGCGTGCCGACACCGCTGGTGAACAAGGTCACCGAGGTGTCGAGCCCGACCAGGAACGGCACCAGCACGGTGGCGCCGAACATGGCGAACAGGTGCTGCAGCGACAGGGGAATGCTCTGGAGCAGCGGCAGCCGCTCCCCGACGTCCACGGTCCTCTTCATGGTCCCTCCTCGAGATGCGCCACGCGACGCGCCCGCTCGCCCGGGCGCTGGCCGGCGGGGCGGCCGGGGTGCCGGAGGGCTGGGGCGGCGCATCATGCCCTCCCGCCCTGACACCCGCCAGAGGGGCACGGCGCGGCGCTCGGCCGCGGGCGGGGCCCCGGCGCGGGTGGGACCTCCGGCGGAACCCACCGTGGCGCGGACCGGTTCCCCCGGCCGCGAGAGGATCCCTAGGGTCCTCGAAGGAGGTGTTCCATGGCGGAGGAGAAGAAGAAGGGCGGGTTCCATTCGCTCGAGAAACGGATCCACCAGATCGAGGAGGAAGACCGGACGAAGGCGGCGCAGGAGTCGAAGCCGGAGGAGAAGAAGGCGCCGGCGAAGGAGCCGCCGAAGAAGTAGCGGCGGGGCCCGCGGGCCCTGCCTCGCGCCGTGTCGGGCGCCCGTTGTAGAACGGGCGCCCGATGAGGCGCCCGCCGATCGAGCTCCACCGGGGCGAGCTGAGGATCACCGGCTCGTCCCTCCACCTCGACGCCACCCGGCGGGTCGAGTGCGCGTTCGTGTCGCACGCGCACGGCGATCACATCGGGCGCCACGACCGGACCATCGCCACCGCCCCGACGCTGGCGCTCATGCGCCACCGCCTGGGCGAGGGGAAGCGCCGCCGGACCGAGCACCTGCCCGCGTCCTACCGCGCGCCGTTCGGCCTGGGCGAGCTGACCCTGGAGCTGTTCCCGGCCGGCCACGTCCTCGGCTCGGCGCAGGTGCGGGTGACGCGCAACGGCGTCTCGCTGGGCTACTCGGGCGACCTCTGCACCGAGCCGACCCACGCCGCGGAGCGCGCCGAGGTGATGGGCTGCGACGTGCTCGTGATCGAGTCCACCTTCGGCCACCCGCGCTACGTGTTCCCGCCCAAGGACGAGACGCTCGCGGCGGTGCGCCGCTTCGTGGACGACGCGCTCGCCGACGGGGTCACGCCGGTGCTGCTCGGCTACGCGCTCGGCAAGGCGCAGGAGATCCTGAAGTACCTCTCCGACCTCGGCTACGCCTGCCGCGCCCACCCGGTGGTCCAGGCGGTGAACAAGGTCTACGAGGCGCACGGGGTGGCGCTGCCCAACGTGCGGCCGCTCGGGCCGGAGGGCGCCGCGATCGACGAGGTGGTGGTGTGCCCGCCGCACCTCGCCCGCAGCCCGGCCATGCGCGGGATCCGCAGGCGCCGCACCGCCATCCTCACCGGCTGGGCCATCGACGGCGGCCGCTTCTTCCGCGGGGTGGACGCGGCGTTCCCGCTCTCCGACCACGCCGACTTCCCCTCGCTGGTGCGCTACGCCCGGGCCACCGGCGCCGGCCGCGTGTTCACGGTCCACGGCCACGAGGACGCGCTCGCCGCCGCGCTCCGCAAGGAGGGGATCCGCGCCGAGCCCCTGCGCGAGCACATGCAGCTCGAGCTGATTTGAGGTGCCGCGGGCCCGGGTGAGGTAGATCTCCCCCGTGATCCAGCTCACCGTCTCGGCCGACGCGGCCGGCCAGCGCCTCGACAAGCTCGTGCGCAAGGCGCTTCGCGACGTGCCGCTCAGCCACGTCTACAAGATGTTCCGCACGCGCAAGGTGCGGGTGAACGGCGCGCGCGGGAAGGCCGACCAGCTCGTCGCCGAGGGCGACGTGGTGGTGATCCGCGGGGACGAGGAGCGGCTGCTCGCGAAGCCCGAGCCGACGGCCCCGGGCGGCGCGCCGCGGGTGACGTTCGGCGTGCTGCACGAGGACGCGGACCTGCTCGCGGTGGACAAGCCGGCCGGCCTGGCCGCGCACCCCGGCACCGGGATCGAGGGCGCCACGCTGGTGGAGATGGCGCGCGGATACCTGAGAACGCCCGACGACCTCCCGCCCACCGAGTTCAAGCCCTCGCCGGCGCACCGGCTCGACCGCGACACCTCGGGCGTGGTGCTGGTGGCGAAGCACCGCAAGGCGATGGTGCGGCTCACCGAGACGTTCACCAGCGGCGAAGGCGTCCACAAGACCTAC
Source organism: Anaeromyxobacter sp. PSR-1 (assembly GCF_000964525.1). Classification (GTDB taxonomy): domain Bacteria; phylum Myxococcota; class Myxococcia; order Myxococcales; family Anaeromyxobacteraceae; genus Anaeromyxobacter. The sequence continues at coordinate 10,314 of NZ_BAZG01000007.1, read as the reverse complement.
CTCGCGCTCGTGAAGGGGAAGATGCCGCGCGAGGCCGGCACCATCGACCTGCCGCTCTCCGAGCACGAGCAGACCTCGAGGTCCAAGGCGATGCGGGGGGTGAACTTCCAGGAGGCGCTGACGCGCTGGAAGGTCGTCTCGGCCGCGAAGGAGCTCTCGCTGCTCGCCGTCACCATCGAGACCGGCCGCACGCACCAGATCCGCCGCCACCTCGAGGCGGTGGGCCACCCGGTGGCGGGCGACCGGCGCTACGGCGACTTCGCCTTCAACCGGACCGCGCGCACGCGCTGGGGGCTGCGCCGCATGGGCCTGCACGCGTGGAGGCTGGAGGTCCCACATCCGCTCACCGGCGCGCCGCTCCGGCTCGAGGCGCCGTTCCCGGCGGAGCTCGCCGAGGTGCTCTCCCGCGCGAACCTGAAGCTCCCCGCGTCGCCCACCGGCGCACACGCGCCCGCCGCGCGCCGCGACGGACCGCACCGCGAGCGTTGAACTCCGGGGCGGGGCACGCATAGATTCGGCCACCCCATGAGCGAGCCCGGCGAACCCCACAAGCCGCCCGAGGAGCCCTCCTCGCGCGTGGTCCTCGACGGCCTGCCGCCCGAGCGCCCGCTGCGCCGGCGGCTCCTCCGCTGGGGGCTGTTCGCCGCGCTCGCGGCGGTGAACGCCGCGCTGGTGGCCGCGGTGGTGGGCTGGATCGTGTTCTCGCGCGGGCTGCCCGACATCCCCACGCTGGAGCAGTACCGCCCGCCCATCATCACCGAGATGATCTCGGCCGACGGCCAGATCGCGGGCGAGTTCTTCGTGGAGCGCCGCAAGGTCGTCCCGTACGAGCGCATCCCGAAGCGGGTCATCCAGGCGTTCATCGCCTCGGAGGACAAGAACTTCTTCGAGCACGGCGGCATCGACCTGCTCGGCACGCTCCGCGCCGCGGTGAAGACCTACGTGCTCCGCTCGCGCATCCAGGGCGCGTCCACGCTCACGCAACAGACCGCCAAGGCCATCCTCATCAGCGCCGAGGGGTTCGAGCGCGGCACCGAGCGGAGCCTGCGCCGCAAGATCCGCGAGCTGATCCTGGCGCGGCGCCTCGAGGCGCGGTTCACGAAGGAGCAGATCCTCTGGATGTACCTGAACGGCGTGTACCTCGGGCACCACAGCTACGGGGTGCAGTCGGCCGCGGAGAACTACTACCGGAAGAACGTGGAGGACCTGACGCTGGAGGAGGCGGCGCTCATCGCCGGGCTGCCGCAGGCGCCCTCGCGCTACTCGCCGTTCTCGCGGCCCGAGGCGGCCTCGGAGCGCCGGCGGTACGTGCTGCGGCGCATGGCCGAGGAGGGGATGATCACCGAGGCCGAGCGGCGCAGCGCCGAGAAGGCCGAGGTGAAGGTCTTCGGCGTGGACGACGTGTTCCGCGAGACCGCGCCGTTCTACGTGGAGACGGTGCGCCGGCAGGTGGTGGACCGCTACGGCAACGAGCGGCTGCTGCACGACGGGCTGCGGGTCGAGATGGCGATGGACCTCGAGAAGCAGCGCGCCGCGCAGGCGGCCGTGCTGAAGGGGCTCGTCGAGGTGGACCAGCGGCAGGGCTTCACCGGGCCGGTGGCGAAGGTGGCCGGCGCGGAGCGGACCGCGCTCGCCGCGCGGCTCGCGAAGGCCTGGCCGAAGGGCACGCTCCACGCCGGCGACTACTGCGTCGGCATCGTGGACCGGGTGGACGACAAGGCGGGGATCGTCGAGGTGGAGGTGGGCGAGACGCGCGGGGTGCTGCCCATCTCCGGCATGCGCTGGGCCCGCCGGCCCAACCCGGTGGTGTCCTACGCGGACTCGCTCCTCTCCCGCCCGTCGAGCGCGCTGCGCGCCGGCGACGTGGTGGTGCTGAAGCGGGTCGAGCGCGCCGAGCTGCAGCGGAGGGAGGCGCAGCTCGGGGTGGGCCGGCCCAAGGACGTGCCCGAGGCCCCGGTGCTGTTCTCGCTGCAGCAGGATCCCACGCTGCAGGGGGCGCTCGTCGCGGTCGATCCCGGGACGGCGTACGTCACCGCCATGGTGGGCGGCTACGACTTCGAGGCCTCCGAGTTCAACCGCGCCTTCCAGGCCTGCCGCCAGCCGGGCTCGGCGTTCAAGCCCGTCGTCTACTCCGCCGCGGTGGAGAAGCTCGACTACACGCCCGCGACCATCCTCACCGACGCGCCCATCGTCTTCCGCGACGACGAGTCGAGCTGGAAGCCGCAGAACTACGGCGAGGACTTCAAGGGCGACGTCACCCTGCGCACCGCGCTCGTCAACTCGATGAACATCCCGGCGGTGAAGACCGCCGAGGCGCTCAACGCGAAGCTCGGGCCGGCGGGGCTGGGCGACTGGGCGAAGACGCTCGGGATCACCACGCCGGTGAAGCAGGAGCTGGGCAGCGCGCTCGGCTCGTCCTGCGTGACGCCCTGGGAGCTCACCAACGTGTACGCGCTGTTCGCGCGCTACGGCGAGAAGCGCCCCAGCACCTTCGTGAAGCGGGTGCTGGACCGCGACGGGCGCGTCCTCGAGGACCACGCCGACTACCGCGACCCGTGGGTGGGGCTCGACGAGCGGCTGGCCGGCGCGGTGGCCGAGGTGACGCGCCCGCGCGAGCAGGTGATGGACCCGCGCAGCGCGTACATCCTGGTCCGCCTCATGCGCGAGGTCGCGACGGTCGGCACCGGCGCGCGCGCCGCCGCGCTGGGGAAGCCGGCGGCGGGCAAGACCGGCACCACCAACGACTCCTTCGACACCTGGTTCATGGGGTTCACCCGCGACCTCGCCACCGGCGTGTGGCTCGGCTACGACGTGAACGTCACCCCGCTCGGCCGGTACGAGACCGGCGGCCACGCCGCGCTGCCCATCTGGCTCGACTTCATGTCGGCGGCGCTGAAGGGCCGGGCCCAGCCCGAGTTCGAGGCGCCCTCGGGGATCGTCGAGGTGCGGATCGACCCGGCCAGCGGCAAGGCGGTGGCGGACGGCGCCGGCGGCGTGCCGGAGCCGTTCAAGCAGGGGACCGAGCCCGTGCTCGCCGACGCCGAGAAGAAGCAGGTCGAGGTGCAGGACCTGTTCATGCAGTAGCGCGGGCGGCGTGGGCCAAGGTGCGTGCGCCGCCCGGCGCGGCGCCGGCCGTTCCCTTGCCTCGGTCCCGACCCGCCGGTAGCATCGCGCCGAACCGCCGGGAAATCCGCGTGCTTCAGCCCGCGCCGGCGAGAAGGGCCCGATGCGTCCAAAGCTCGCCCACCTCGGCGTGAAGCGGATCCTGTTCCTCTCCATCGCCGGCGCGCTGGCCATCGCCGGCGTGCTCACGTCGATCGCCGTGAACCGCGAGATCCACGCCGCGCTGGAGCGCGCCGCCGAGCACCGCGGCGAGGCCGACGCCCGCGTCTACGCCTCCGCGCTCGCGCCGGCGCTCGCGGCCGGCGACCCGGCGCGCATCGCGGCGCGGGTGGACGAGGACTGGGACGAGGAGTCGTTCGCGTACGTGGTGGTGGTCCGGGAGGACTGGTCGATCGCCGCCAGGCACCTCTCCCGCAACCTGGGCCGCAGCGCCGAGGAGGTGGTGGCGTGGCACCAGGCGGCGGGCGCCACCGCGCAGCCCCGGGCGCCGGGCGTGGTCGCCTTCACGCGCCCGGTGGAGGGCGCGGGCGGGGGCGCGCGCGCCGGGTACGTGCTGCTCGGCCTCGATCGCGACCCGCTCGACGCGCAGGCCGGGCGGGCCGGCTGGTACATCTTCGCGCTCCTGGTGGGCGGCGGGATGGTGCTGGCGGGGCTCGTCTACGTGTTCGTCTCGCGCCTCGTGCTCCGGCCGCTCGACGAGATGAGCGCGGTGGCGCGCCGGGTCTCCGACTGCGACCTCACCGCCCGCTCCGCGCAGCTCGGCCCGGACGAGCTGGGGACGCTGGCCGAGTCGCTGAACCGCATCGGCGAGAACCTGGCCGCGACGCTCTCCCGCGTGCAGAACGTGACCGGCGGCGTGGCGACGGTGATCGACCGGATCTCGCGCACCGGCTCGGCGGTGTCCTCCGGCGCCGGCACGGTGTCGGCCCGGGTGGTGGACACCTCCTCTTCGATGAGCCAGATGATCTCGTCGCTGAAGGGCATCGCCGACAACGTCGAGGTGCTGGCGCAGAGCGCCGAGGAGTCGTCCTCGTCGATCCTGGAGATGGCCGCCACCAACGACGAGGTGGCCGAGAACATCCAGGCGCTGGCGGCCAGCGTGGAGGAGACCACCGCCGCGATCGAGCAGATGACCTACTCGATCAAGGAGGTGGCGAAGAACATCGAGGACCTGTCCGCCACCACCGAGGAGACGTCGTCCTCCATGAACGAGATGGACGTGTCCATCTCGCAGGTGGAGTCGAACGCGAACGAGACCGCGCGCCTCTCCGAGCAGGCGCAGCGCGACGCGGAGTCGGGGGCGGAGGCGCTCTCGCGCACGCTCCTCGGCATCGACAAGATCAAGGAGTCCTCCAAGGAGGCGGCCAGCGTCATCGAGGCGCTCGGCGCCAAGATCGCCGCCATCGGCAACATCCTCAACGTCATCGACGACGTGGCCGAGCAGACCAACCTGCTCGCGCTGAACGCCGCCATCCTGGCGGCGCAGTCGGGCGAGCACGGCAAGGGCTTCGCGGTGGTGGCGGACGAGATCAAGGACCTGGCCGAGCGCACCGGCGCGTCCACCAAGGAGATCTCCGAGCTCATCCGCGCGGTGCAGGACCAGTCGCGCAACGCCATCCAGGCCATGGACCGCGGCGTCCGCAACGTGGAAGAGGGCGTGCGGCTCGGGCAGGAGACCGAGACCGCGCTGAAGAAGATCCAGGAGTCGAGCCAGAAGTCCACGCAGATGGTGAAGGCCATCGCGCGGGCCACGCTGGAGCAGGCGCGCGGGTCGAAGCAGGTGACCATGGCGATCAACCGCATCGCCGAGACGGTGCAGCAGATCGCGAGCGCCACCGCGGAGCAGGCGCGCGGCTCCGAGCAGATCATGAAGAGCGCCGAGAAGATGAAGGCGATCACCAAGCACGTGGAGCGCTCGGCGCAGGAGCAGGCGCGCGGGTCGAAGCAGATCACCCGCGCCATCGAGTCGATCTCGGAGATGGTCCACCACCTGAACCGCGCCCAGAAGGAGCAGACCAAGGGCTCCGAGCAGGTGATGACGGCGGTGGTGCAGATCAAGCAGGTGGCCGAGGCGCAGACGCACTCGGTCCGCGACCTCGAGGCCGCCATCGTGGACCTCGCCTCGCAGGCGGAGGTGCTCCGCGGCGAGGTGAGGCGGTTCAGGATCTGAGGAGGTGCGGCGCCCGGCCGCGCCCGCCTAGAACCTGGCCTTGCGGCGCAGGCCGCCGGTCCGGGCGATGACGTCGGCGAGCGCGGCCAGATCGCGCCACTCCGCGGGCGCGAGCGGCACCACCGAGAGCCGGCCCTGCCTGAGCAGGACCGAGCCCTCGAACGCCGGCTCCTGCTTCAGCGCCTCGAGCGGCACCGGCGCCGGGAGCGGCTCGACGGCCTTCACGTCCACGCAGACCAGCTCGCCGCCGGCGGTCGGGTCGGGGTAGGCGGTCCGCACCACCTCGGCGACGCCCACCGCGCGCTTCTCGCCGGAGTGGTAGACGATCGCGCGATCGCCCGCCTTCATGGCCCGGAGGTTCGCCTGGGCCTGCGGGTTGGCGACGCCGGTCCACGGGGTGGTCCCGTCGGCGACGAGGTCGGACCACGCATAGGTGCCGGGCTCGGTCTTCAGCAGCCAGTAGGCCATGCGCGGGGACGTTAGGCGTGGCATGCTGCCGCCGCAACCGGATCCGTCCGGCGGCGGAAGCGTCCCGGTTTCCGCCGTGTTATAGGAACCGCCCTATGTTCGGTCTGTCCTTCGGCGAGATCGTGATCATCGCCGTCCTCGCCCTCATCCTCCTCGGGCCGGATCGCCTCCCCGAGGCGGCGAAGACCATCGGCAAGGGCCTGCGCCAGTTCAAGCAGGCCACCGACGACCTGAAGGACCAGATCGAGACCGAGATCTACAAGGACGACCGGAAGGTGGCGCGCCCCTCGCTGGTGCCGCCCGTCCCGAACCGTCCGGTCCCCGGCCCGTCCGGTCCGCCGCCCGCCGCCACCGCCGAGAACGTCCCGGGCCTCGAGGCGGCGCTGGTGGACGCCGAGCCGGCCGCGCCCGCCGCCGCGCCCGAAACGCCCGCCGCGCCCGCGGCGCCGGCCCCGTCATCGTCGCCCGAGCCGTCCGGCACCGGCGGCACCGCAGCGTAGGCCCGCATGAGCGAAACCGTCCCGCAGCTGCCGCCGCCGCCGTCGCCCGAGCCCGAGGGCGAGGTGAAGCTCTCCTTCCTCGATCACCTGCGCGACCTGCGCGTCCGCATGGTGCGCGCGATGCTCGGCATCGCCGTGGGGATGGGCCTGGTCGGCGGGTTCGTGCCGCAGATCGTGGACCACCTCATGAAGCCGGTGCGCGACGCGCTCCCGGCCGGCCGCCAGCAGCTCGTGTACACGAGCGCGATCGAGCCGATGATGGTCTACATCAAGGTGGCCATGTACGGCGGCGTCTTCGTCGCGGCCCCCTGGGTGCTGTGGCAGCTGTGGCTCTTCATCGCCCCCGGCCTGTACAAGCGCGAGAAGAAGGTCGTCTTCCCGTTCCTGTTCTGGGGGACGCTGCTCTTCTACCTGGGCGCGCTGTTCTGCTTCGAGCTGGTGATGCCGCAGGCCTTCCCGGCCATGCTGGCGTTCGCCGAGAGCGACACGCTCTCGCCGATGCTCTCCCTCTCCGAGCAGCTCTCGCTCGTCCTCGCCATGCTGCTCGGCTTCGGGGTGGTGTTCGAGGTCCCGGTGGTCATCGCGTTCCTGTCGATGATCGGCCTGGTGAACTGGCGCACACTCGCGAAGTACCGGCGCATCGCCATCATCGTGAACGTGATCGCGGCCGCGATCATCACGCCCACCGGCGACCCGCTCAACCTCGCGCTCATGGCCGTGCCCATGATCGTCTTCTACGAGGTGGGCATCGTGCTGGCGCGGATCCTCGGCAAGAAGCCCGCGGCGGACGCCGCCCCCGCGGCCTAGGGCGGCCCGGGCCCTGGCCCGGGCGGGCGCGGCGCGCCGGCGCGCTGTTCACGGCGGGCGCCTGCGTCTAGCATCGGCGGATGCTCGTCTTCCAGTCGGTCGCGGCGCTGTTCGCGGTCTACATGCTCGCCCGCCACGCCCCGCGCGCCTGGGCCGCGCTCCGCGGCCGCGCCGGCGACCGGGTGGGCGCGCTCGTGCCGGCCCTGAACGTGGCCCTGGCGCTGGCCATCCTGGTGGTGGCCGTGAAAGGCCTCGCGGGCGCGCTTATCTCGAGGTGAGCACCAGGAGGCGTGATGAACCGGGCCGGCCAGCAGGACGTGGTGTTCCTCGCCGCGAAGCGGACGCCCTTCGGGACGTTCGGCGGCGCCCTGAAGGACCTCAGCGCGACCGACCTCGCGGTCCACGCCGCGAAGGCGGCGATGGCGCAGGCCGGGGCGCCGCCCGCGGACTACGGCCACGTGGTGGTCGGGAACGTGGCCCAGACGTCGCCGGACGCCATCTACCTGGCGCGCCACGTGGGGCTCCGCGCCGGCCTCCCCGAGGGCGTCCCCGCGCTCACGGTGAACCGGCTGTGCGGCTCCGGCTTCGAGGCGGTCATCGAGGCGGCGCGGCTCGTCCAGACCGGCGAGGCGGAGCTGGTGCTGGCCGGCGGCACCGAGTCGATGAGCCAGGCGCCGCTCGTGCTGCGCGGCACGCGCTTCGGCCACGCCTTCGGCAAGACCCCGCCGCTCGAGGACATGCTCTGGTCGGCGCTCACCGACACCTACGCCGGCATGCCCATGGCGCTCACCGCCGAGAAGCTGGCCGAGTTGCACGGCATCGGCCAGGCGGCGGTGGACGAGTTCGCGGTCGCCTCGCAGCGGCGCTGGGCCGCCGCCGACGAGGCCGGGCGCTTCCGCGAGGAGCTGGCGCCGGTGGAGCTCCAGACGCGCAAGGGGCCGGTCCGGTTCGAGAAGGACGAGCACCCGCGCCCCGGCACCACGCTCGAGGGGCTGAGCAAGCTCCCCAAGGTGTTCAAGGCCGACGGCGTCATCCACGCCGGCGCGGCGAGCGGCATCGCCGACGGCGCCGGCATGCTGGTGGTGGCCTCGCGCGCCTACGCGGAGCGCCGCGGGCTGCGGCCGCTGGGACGGCTGGTGAACTGGGGCCACGCCGGCGTGGACCCCACCGTGATGGGCATCGGCCCGGTGCCGGCGGTCCGCAACGCGCTCGCCCGCGCCGGCGCCACCCTGTCCGACCTCGATCTGTTCGAGGTGAACGAGGCGTTCGCGCCGCAGTACCTGGCGGTCGAGCAGGAGCTGGGCCTGCCGCGCGACCGCACCAACGTGGACGGCGGCGCCATCGCGCTCGGGCACCCGCTCGCCGCGAGCGGGGCCCGGATCACCATGCACCTGCTGTACGAGCTGCGGCGCCGGGGCGCCCGGGCCGGCCTCGGCGCGGCCTGCATCGGCGGCGGCCAGGGGGTCGCGGTGATCCTGGAGCCGCTGTAACGACCGCGTTCTTGCCCCCGCCGGGAGGGGACGATAGGGTCCCCGAGGGTCCGCGGCGAGGAGGGGCGACGATGACGAGCTTCACCGGCGTGAAGGTCTTCTCGACGACGCTGGCGCGCGATCGCGACGCCATGGGCGAGCAGATCACGCGCTGGCTCGCCGGCAACCCCGAGCTCGAGGTGGTGAGCCACGAGGTCCGGCAGAGCTCGGACAAGGAGTTCCACTGCCTCACCATCACCCTCTTCTACCGGGAGAGGAAGAAGGGCTAGGACCGCGTGCGCAGCAGACGGAGCCCCGACCTCGGCAGCGCGTTCACCTTCGGCGGCCGCATCCCCTCCGGGCTGGGGCTGCTGCTCGTCCTCATCCTGGTCGCGACCGTCGGCTCCTGGGTGACGCGCGACCAGACCTGGGCCGCGCTGGTGCCGGGCCTGGTGCTGCGCGGGCAGGTGTGGCGGCTCGTCTCCTGGGCCTTCGTGCAGAACGACCCGCTCACGCTGCTGTTCGGCGGGTTCATGCTCTACTCGATCGGCCAGCAGCTCGCGTTCACCTGGAGCGAGCGGCGCCTGGTCGGCACCTTCCTCGGCCTCGCCGCCGGCGCGACCGCGGTGACCGTGGTGGCGGCGCTGCTCTGGTTCCCGGCCGACCGGCCGCACCTCGGCATGTGGCCGGTGGTGAACGCGCTCCTGCTCATGTGGGCGATGCTGTACCCGGACCGCCAGGTGAGCATCTGGGGCGTGCTCCCGCTCACCGGCAAGACGCTGGCGCTGCTGGTGGTGTTCGGGACGGTGCTGTACGGCCTGGCCGGCGGCGGCCTCCCGGGGCTGGGCGCGTTCGTGCCGCACTTCGCGGCGCTCGGCCTGGGCTTCGCGCTGTCGCGCGGCGGCCGGCTGCCCACGCGGCGCTGGAAGCTGCAGGCGCGCGAGTGGTGGGCGGAGCGCGAGTTCCGCCGCCGCTCCAAGCACCTCAAGGTGATCCGCAAGAACGGCAAGGACGAGCCGCCCCGCTGGATGAACTGAGCCGGCCGTCCCTCAGCTCACCGCCACCTGCCGCACCGCCGAGCGGTAGATCCAGATCCGCGCCGTGCTGGTGCGCGTGTCCGCCGGGATCATGAAGAACCCGGGCCCGTCCTCGCGGTAGTCGGGGCTGAACCCGGCCACCTGCCGGCCGTCGCGGAAGGTGACGCGCACGCGCTTCCCCTCCGCCGCCGGCGCGGCCTCGCCCGGCGCCAGCATGAAGAAGATCGCCTTCACCTTGTCGGTGGGGATCCGCTCCGGGAGCGGCCCCTGCGCGACGAGGTCGAGCGCGGGCGCGTCCAGCCTCGGGTCCTCGATCACGCCGCGCTTCACCAGCCCCTCCAGCGTGTGGATCACCACCCGGTGCGCGCCGGGCACCTCCCACGCGCCGGGCGGCGCGGGCGGCGCCTCGACCACCGGGGGCGGCGTGAAGGAGACCTCCTCGACCGGCAGCGGCTCGAGATCGGGGGCCGGGATCGCGGCGGCCGCCGCCGGCTCGGGCACGCCGGCGGCCTCGGCCTCCGGCGCCGGCTCGGGAACCGGCCCGGGAACCGGCCCGGGCTCGGGCACCGGCTCCGCGCCCGCCTCGGCGAGCGACGGCGCGCCGGGCTCGACGTCGCCGCCGACCTCGTCGGGCGCCAGGGCCACCAGCTCGTCGGCCGGGATCTCCTCGAGGATGTCCTCGCCGTCGAGCGTGGGCAGGTCGTCGGCGTCCGGCGCCGGCGCCGCGGCCAGCTCGGCGA
>NZ_BAZG01000008.1 GCF_000964525.1 Anaeromyxobacter sp. PSR-1 | reverse complement strand
CGCCGTGCTGGTGGCCGGGTGCGGGTCGGTGGGCTCGTACCTGGCCGAGGTGCTGGCGCGCGCCGGGGTGGGGCGGCTCGCGCTGCTCGACCCGGAGCCGGTGGAGCCCGCGAACCTGTCGCGCACCGTCTACGCGGCCGAGGACGTGGGGCGGCCCAAGCCGGAGGCGCTGGCCCGGCGGCTGCTCGCGGTGGAGCCGTCGATCGCGCTGGCGCTCGAGCCGCGGGCGGTGGACGCGCTCCCGCCGGCGGCGCTGGACGCGCGGGTGCGCGAGGCGGACCTCGTGCTCGCCGCCACCGACGATCCCGCGGCGCAGCGCGCCCTCGACCGCTTCGCCTACGCGCGCGGCCGCCCGGCGCTGTTCGTGGGCCTGTACGCGGGCGCGCGGGGCGGCGAGGTGATCCTCACCGTCCCGGACCGGACCGCCTGCTACCTGTGCGCGACCCGGAGCCGGCACGGGCTGGAGCGCGCCGGGGGCCGGGTGGCGCGCGAGCTGGACTACGGCACCGGGCGGCTGCGCGGCGAGGTCGCGCTCGCCGCCGACGTGCAGCACGTGGCGAGCGCCGCGGCAAAGCTGGCGCTGGCGCTGCTCGCGCCGGAGGGCGAGCCCGGCCTGCGGCCGTTCGCGGAGGAGGTGGTCGCCTCCGGCGCCACCTACCTCACGCTCTCGACCGTGCCCGGCTACTGGTTCTACCCGCAGGTGTTCGGGGACACGCCGGGCCAGGGCGCGTACCAGTCGGTGTGGCTCACGCCCGCGCGCGCCGCGGACTGCCCGGTGTGCGGGCCGCCCGAGGCGCGCTGCGATCCGCTCGAGGTCCCGCGCCGCGCGCCCGACGCCGCGGCCATCGCCCGCGCGGTGCGCGAGGCCGGCGATGGCGTCTAGAAGACGTCGTCCGGCGAGACGCGCACCGGGACGCCCGCCGCGTCGCCCTCGCCGAAGACGGGCTGGCGCGCCAGCTTCGGCTGGAAGCGGCACGGCGAGCCGGGCGCGATGAGGTTGCCCTCGCCGTCGTCCAGCGGCTCCCACACCATCCAGGCGGCGTAGACCCCGTCGCCGTCGGCGTCGCTCTCCGCGCAGGCCGCGAACGCCTGGCGGCCGTCCTGCGTCCGGCCCACGCCCACCGTGTACACGTGGTGCCCGCCCGCCGGGGGCTGCCACCCGAGCTCGCGCGCGGCGGCCAGCTCCGCCTCCGCGAACGCGGCCGGGGTCCGGGAGGCGGCCTCGCCGAGCTGGAGCTCGCGGAAGGCGCCGTCCTTCTCGTGCGCCGCCACCTCGGCGCGGTACAGCGCCTGGAGGGCGGCCTGGGCGCCGGCGTCCTTCGACTTCAGCTGGTAGCGCACGAAGTTCGGGATGGCGACGGCGGCCAGCATGCCGACGATCGCCACCACCATCACGGGCGCCGCGCCGGCGCCGCCGCCCAGCGCGCCCAGCGCCGGGGCGAAGATCCAGCCCGCCACGCTGCGGCGCACCGGCTGCGCGGACCCGGGGGCGTTCAGCTCGTGCAGGGCGGCCACGCGCTTCGAGAGGAACGGGTGGTACGAGGTGAGCTCGAGGACCGTGGGCCAGAACGCGCCCGCCTCGTGGCGCTGCGACGCGAACGCCGCCAGGTCCACCCGGGCCGCGATCCGGCCGCCGGCCGACAGCACCACCAGGCCGCGCATCGACTGCTCGAGGTCGCCCGCCGCGGCGAGGCCGCAGCGGTCGCACGTGTACTCGCGGGCGCGCGAGTACGCGGCGCCCAGCCAGGGCACGAGCGCGTAGGGGAGCAGGAACGCGTTCCACTTCAGGTGCCCGGCCGCGAAGTGCCCGAGCTCGTGGCCCACCACGAAGTCCACCTGGCGCGGGTCCTCGCAGTGGTCCACCAGGTCCGAGAGCAGGATCACGTAGCGCCGCGAGAGCAGCTTGGTGGCGAAGGCGTTGAGCAGGCCGCCGCCGTTCATCACGTAGACCGCCGGGACGTCCTGGAGGCCGAGGCGGGCCGCGGCCGCCTTCACGCGCGCGTGCAGGTCGGGGAGCTGCCGCTCGTCCACCCGCACCGCGTTGGTGCGCACGTGCGCGAGGAACAGCGCGTGCGCGCCGAGGACGAACAGGGCGCCGAGCAGCGCGTACAGCAGGCCGACGATCGAGACGACGACCACCAGCCAGGCGAGGGCGGAGAAGATCGCGCCGGCGACGAAGAGCGGCTTCTCCTTGGGGGACACGAGACGCGGGTCGAGGGCCATGTGCACTCCACGTGATGGAGCGCGCACGATAGCAGACCGTCGGTGAACGGCGCGCCCTGCCGGTGTGCGGCGCGCCCGGCGCGTGGACGCGGATGTGGGAGGGGCGCGCCCCCGGCGCCGCAGCGTGCGGCGCCGGGGGACGGCCGGGCTCCGTCAGGCGCGCCGCGTCACGGGCCGTTGTGGCAGTGGAAGCAGCCCACCGGCGTGCCGGCGGTCAGCGTCCGGCCCATCAGCGTGCGCGTCGCGAACATGCGCGAGAGCACCGTGCCGCGGTAGTCGGTGCCGTGGCACGCCTGGCACGCGGCCAGGTCCGCCTCCGCCACCGAGCTGTGGGCCCGCACCCAGGCGTCGCCGACCGGGTGCATGCCGTGGGGGCCGCCCAGGCCCATGGTCGGCGGCGACAGGTGGCAGGTGCTGCACTCGCCGATCGTGCCGGCGTGGCCCTGGAGCTGCGTGGCGGCCACGTCGTCGTTCGCGTTGCCGGACCAGATCGCGTGCGTGCTGCCGTGGCACGCCTCGCAGGCGAGCCCGCCGTGGCCCTTGCTGTGCCGGTACAGCTTCCCGGGCTCCTCGGCGAAGCGCCGGTTCGACGCGAGGATGGGCGACGCGGAGGGATCGCCCGCGCGGAACGCCTCGTTGAAGCGCAGCCCGTCCGGCGCCAGCGGGGGCGCGCTCGCCAGCGTGGTCTTCGAGACCGCGTCGTTCGCGTGGCAGCTCTGGCAGCGCGGCTCGTCCCTCCACGGCCGGCGGGGGGCGCCGTCGCCGGTCCCGTCGACGCTGCCGCCCGCGAGCAGCGGGAACGCGCCGCCCACCGCGGCCATGTCGCCGTGGCAGTTCTGGCAGGCGAGCTTCGAGCTCATGGCGCCGCGCAGGCACTGCGTCTGCGCGCCGGGGTGGCACTGGTAGCAGGCCTGCTGCGCCGCCGGCGGGACGGTGCCGCCCACCGGGACCGGCGCGTCCCAGAGCCCGGCCACCTTGTCGGCGTGGAAGCCGTGCATGACGCTCGACATGGTCGGGTGCGCCGCCTGCTGCGGCGAGGGCCCGGTGCCGGCGAGGTCGAGCGCGGGCGAGTAGTGGCAGGAGGCGCAGAGCACCGGCGCCTGCTGCCGGAGCGCGGTGCCGTGCTCGGCGTCGTGGAGCGCGAGCACGTTCTGGCGCGCCTGCGCCTCCAGATCGGGATCCGCCGACCAGGCGATCCCCGGCTCCGTCGCGGCCACCTTGCCGGTGGCGTGGCAGTTCTGGCAGGAGGTCTCGTCCGAGACCGGCAGCACCACGTCGGTGGCGGCGAGCGCGTTGCCGGCCTTGTCGTACGCGGAGAAGCGCAGGAGCGGGTAGGGGTTGGTCCGCCCGGCGTCGTCGATCGGCAGGATGGGGATGCCCGGGGCGTGGAACAGGCCCAGGCCGGCGTCCCACGAGAGCGTCGTGCCGCTCGCATCGGGCGCGTCGGCCGGCATCCAGAGGCCCATCAGGCCGGCGCCCTCCGGCAGCGCGGCGCCGTACAGGGTGGCGGCGTACGTCCAGAAGTCGGTCTTGCCCTTGCTGGTGGAGTTGACGGAGCCGGTCGCGTCCGCGATCGCCGCGTAGCGCAGGTCCACCTGCGACGCGTCGAGGAGCACCGGCTTGCCGCTCGGCTGGAGCGCCACCACCTGCGCGTTCACCACGTTGTACGGCGGCAGGATCGAGAACACCGCGAAGCTCCGGTCCACGCAGTGCATCCCGAGGTCGTTGTTCGCGAAGACGCGGTACGCGCCCCCGGACGGCGGCGGGGGCGCGGTCGGCGCGAGCGCCCAGTCCACCTGGACGCCGCCCCGCTTCGGCACGCTGACCGTCTGCGTCGCGCTGGCGTAGCCCGCCTTCGACGCGGTGAGCGTGTACGTGCCCGCGCGCTCGGCGAGCGCGTAGGTGCCGTCGGCGGCGCTGGTGGCGGAGCGCTGCCCGTCGCTGACCGCCGCGCCCGCGATCGGCGCGCCGGCGGTGTCGCGGACGGTCCCGGTGACGCCGGTGGCCGCGTTGCGGGCTGCGTCGGCGGCGCTGGCCGCGTCGGAGCCCGAGCCGCCGCCGCAGGCGGACGCGAACGCGCCCGCTGCGAGCGCGGCCAGGATGATGCCTCGTCTCATGGAACCTCGCCCTTCACCCCTCGTGTGGACGCCGGGCGCCCCGCCGGCAGAGGGGATGGAGCGCGGTTCCCGCGAAACGGTTCGCGCGTTCGTCGTATGTTCGTGGGACAAATTGGGGCCGCGATCTCGGGCGATGGGAGGCCCCCGCACATGCGCGCCGGGTCACCCACCTGCGCGCCGCGCGCGCTGGGACGGGCCGCGGACGCGCCGTTGAATACGCGCCGGCGCCCGGCGTCCGATGGCCAGCGCCGCGGAGCGGGTCGGCGGTCGCCCGGCCGTCCGCGCGCGTCCTTGACGCCTCTCGACCAACCTGCTGATCATGCCGGCCCGCGGGAGGCCTCCTCCCGCCAAGGGGCGAGCGCCGTACGCCGCCCGGAATTCCTCGCCCCCGCCGACGTTCCCGACCCGATGACCCTGCGACCCGTGTCACTCCCCGCCGCGGCGCTGCTGCTCGCCATCGCCGCGCTGCCCGCCTCGCCGGCCCGGGCCGCGACCGAGGAGGAGCTCACCATCCTCAGCTACCACGAGGTGGCCGAGCGCGCGGAGGCGCTGGTCCCGCAGTACGCGGTCTCGCCGACGAGCTTCCTGCGGCAGATGGACTGGCTCCGCAACCACGGCTACCGCTTCGTCTCGGTGGACGACCTGCTGGCCGCGCGCGAGGGGCGCCGCCCGCTGCCGCCGAAGGCGGTGCTGGTCACGTTCGACGACGCGTACCAGTCCGTCTACCGGAACGCCTGGCCGATCCTGAAGATGTTCCGAATCCCGGCGGTCATCAACGTGGTGGCCGGGTGGCTCGAGGAGAAGGGGACCGTCGACTTCGACGGCAAGAAGCTGCCGCGCGAGCGGCTCCTCTCCTGGAGCGAGCTGCGCGAGCTCGCCGCCAGCGGGCTCATCGAGGTGGGCAGCCACAGCTTCGACCTGCACAAGGGCATCCAGGGGAACCCGCAGGGCAACCTCGAGCCGGCCGGGACCACGCGCCGCTACGACGCCGGCGCGCGGCGCTACGAGGACGAGGCCACCTACCGGCGGCGCATCCAGGCCGACCTGGAGCGCAGCGTGGCGCTCATCCGGCGCAACACCGGCCGGGCGCCGCGCGTCATCGCCTGGCCGTACGGGCGCTACAACGCGATCACGCGGGAGGCCGCCGAGCGGCTCGGGATGCGCGTCGGCCTGACGCTGGACGACGGCGCCAACACCCGCGACACGCCGCTCTGGGGCCTGCGCCGGATCCTGGTCGAGGGCGGAATGGCGCTCTGGGACGTGGAGCGCGAGATCGCCATCCGCAACGCCGACCTGTCCGACAACGACCGGCCGCAGAAGATCATGCACGTGGACCTGGACTACGTGTACGACCCCGACCCGGCGCAGCAGGAGCGCAACCTCGGCCACCTGCTCGACCGCATCGCGGCCATGGGCGTGAACGCGGTGTACCTGCAGGCGTTCTCGGACCCGGACGGCAACGGCTCGGCGGACGCGGTGTACTTCCCGTCCCGCCGCATGCCCATGCGCGCCGACCTGTTCAACCGGGTGGCCTGGCAGATCCGGACGCGCACGCCGGTGAAGCGGCTGTACGCGTGGATGCCCCTGCTGGCGTGGGAGCTGCCGAAGGCCGATCCGGCCGCGCAGGACCAGGTGGTGACGCTGGCCGGCGACCGCACCGACCGCGTGAACATGGGCTACCACCGGCTCTCGCCGTTCTCGGCGCGGGCGCGCGAGGCCATCCGCGAGCTGTACCAGGACCTGGCGCGCTCGGCCGCGTTCGACGGGCTGCTCTTCCACGACGACGCCACGCTCTCGGACTTCGAGGACGCCAGCCCCGCGGCGCTGGCGCAGTACCGGGCCTGGGGGCTGCCCGGGAGCATCGAGGAGATCCGCCGGAGCGACGACCTGCTGGGCCGCTGGACCATCCTCAAGATCAACGCCATCGACGACCTCGCCATGGAGACCGCCGCGGTGGTGCGCGCGCAGCAGCCCGCGCTGGTGGTGGCGCGCAACCTGTACGCGCGCGTGGCGCTCAACCCCAAGGCGGAGGTCTGGTACTCGCAGGCGCTCGACAACTCCATCGCCCGCTACGACTTCACCGCCATCATGGCCATGCCGTACATGGAGAAGGCCGCCGACCACGCGGCCTTCTTCCACGAGCTGGTGCGGGCGGTCGAGTACCGCGACGCGATGAAGAAGGTGGTGTTCGAGCTGCAGGCGGTGGACTGGCGCGACGGCAACAAGCCCATCCCCAGCCACGAGCTCGCCGACACCATCCGGTCGCTGTACGGGATGGGCGTCATGCACGTCGGCTACTACCCCGACGCGCTGTTCGCCGGGCAGCCGGATCCGCGGGTCCTGAAGCCGGTGCTCGACTCGAAGCCGAACGCCCCCGCGGTACGCTGAGGCCGCCCGCGTGACCGCCACACTCGACAGCGCGTGGCACGGCCTGCTGGCCTTCGTGTTCTATTACCCGCTGTTCATGTCGTTCCTCTGGATGACCGGGGCGGCGCTGTTCTACTGGCGCTTCGAGCGGGCGGAGCGCGCCCTCGACCTGCCCCCGCCGCTGCCGCACTGGCCGCCGGTGACGGTCCTCATCCCCTCGTACAACGAGGGGGAGAACGCCGAGGAGACGGTGAGCCACGCGCTCGCGCTCGACTACCCGGACTTCGAGGTGGTCGCGATCAACGACGGCAGCAGCGACGACACCGGCGCGGTGCTGGAGCGGGTGGCGGCGCGCGACCCGCGCCTGCGGGTGGTGCACCTGGCGGAGAACCAGGGCAAGGCGATGGGGCTGCAGGCCGGCGCGCTGCTCGCGCGGCACGAGATCCTCGTCTGCATCGACGGCGACGCCCTGCTCGACCCGAACGCCGCGCACTGGCTGGTCCGCCACTTCGTCGAGTCGCCGGACGTCGCGGCGGTGACCGGCAACCCGCGCATCCGCAACCGCTCCACGCTGCTCGGCCGGGTCCAGGTGGGCGAGTTCTCGTCGATCGTCGGCATCATCAAGCGGGCGCAGCGCGTGTTCGGCCGGATCTTCACGGTCAGCGGCGTCATCACCGCGTTCCGCAAGTCGGCGGTGCACCAGGTCGGCTACTGGAGCGCCGACATGCTCACCGAGGACATCGACATCACCTGGAAGCTGCAGCGCGCCGGGTGGGACGTCCGGTTCGAGCCGCGGGCGCTCACCTGGATCCTCATGCCCGAGACGCTGCGCGGCCTCTGGAAGCAGCGGCTGCGCTGGGCCATGGGCGGCGCGCAGGTGCTCCTCAAGAACATCGACGCGGCGCTCGAGCCCGCGCAGCGGTCGCTGTGGCCGCTGCTCCTCGAGATGGTGGTCAGCGTGGCGTGGTCGTACGCCATGGTGCTGGTCACGGCCGCCTGGCTGATCGGGCTGGTCCTGCCTGCGGGGGCCCTCCCGGCGGTCGGATCGCCCCTGGGGCTGCAGCAGAGCGGCGTGATCCTCGGCGCGGCCTGCCTGGCCCAGTTCGCGTTCAGCACCTGGCTCGACAGCCGGTACGACCGCGGGCTGTTCCGGAACCTCTTCTGGATGATCTGGTATCCCTTCGTATTCTGGGTGATAAATTGCGCGGCCACGGTGGTCGCCTACCCGAAGGTCGTGGCGCGGCGCCGCGGCTCGCGGGCGCGCTGGGTCAGCCCGGACCGAGGGTTCCGTCCTTGAATAGACCGGGGTGCCGGCACGTCAACTTGCGGCCCCCCGGCCGGCGCAGCGTCCGGCCCGGCGGACGGAGACGGCAGCACGCGGAGCAGAGGGCGCGCCGCAGCGAAGGCGAAGGATCGACATGAGCGGATCACTCATCATCAACGCGCGTCACCGGCTGGCCTGGTACCAGCGCCTGCTCTCCGACGCCTCCACCGCCCTCATGTGGGGCGCCTGGCTCTGGCTGTGGGTGCCCGTCCTCCGCGCCATCGCCGAGCTCGGGATGCGCTCCTCGCCCGTGCTGGTGAAGCTGGTGACGAACGGGACGGGCGGGGATCTCCCCAGCTCCGTCATGGCGCTGGTGGGGACCTCCGGCACGCTGCTGGTGTGGAAGGGGCTCCCGGCGCGCAAGGCGCTCGCCGACGGGGAGGCGCTCTCGCTCCGCGACTACGCCCGCCACTTCGCGCTGTCCGAGTCCTCGCTCCTGGCCGGCCGCCGCGCCGCCGTCTGCGTCGTCCACCACGACGACGACGGGCGGATCGTCCGCCTGGAGTGCCGCGAGCCGGTGGCCACCCCCGCGCCGGCGGAGCGCCGCGCTCCGGCCGTGGTGGAGCCGCTCGAGCCCGCCACCTGCGGCGCGGCCCTCGCCTGCGAGCCGGTGGCCCGCGGCCAGGCGGTCGCGGCGTAGCGCCTCGCGCGACCGGCGGCGCCGCTCAGCGGCGCGCCGGCGCGAGCAGCGCCTGCAGCCCGGCGAGCTGGTACCGCCAGAACGCGCCGAACGCCGCCGAGATCGCCTCCGGCGTCTCGTGCGCGGCCAGCACGTCCACGATCATCCCGAGCGTGCCCTCGAAGATCCGCTCCAGCACGAACCGGGTCTCGCGCGGCACCGGCCGCGCCGAGTGGTCGCGCAGGTAGCGCGCCGCGGCGCGCGTCAGCTCGCCGGCGACGAGCGGGCGGACGTGGGCGAGCGGCGAGCCCTCGGCCCGCCCCAGCAGCACCACCGCCTCGCGCCGGTGGGCGATCCAGAACGCGAGCAGGGCGGCCGCGCGCTCCGAGCCGGCCGCGTCCCCGAGGCGCCAGTCGCCCATCGACCCGAGGGCGCGCACCCGGCCGCGGAGCAGCCGGAGCAGCTCCGCGGCCAGCTCCGGCGGCACCGCGGCCCGGAGCAGCGCCTCCTTGTCCGGGAAGTAGCGGTAGACGTTCCCGATGGACGCGCCCGCCGCCGCGGCGATGTCCACCAGGCGCGCCCCGCGCCAGCCCTGCCGGACGAACTCCGACAGCGCCGCGTCCACGAGGCGCGCGCGCACGTCCTCCTTCAGGCGCTGGGGCACGGGACCTCCGCGGCGTCGGACGAGCAGGGCGGCCAGCGATCCGCCCAGGGCGCCGCCTCCTCCAGGGCGTACGCGAGCTGCAGCAGCAGGGCCTCCTCCCCGGGGCGGGCCACGAGCTGCATCCCCACCGGCAGGCCGCCGGCGGTCCAGTGCAGCGGCACGGACATGGCGGGCGCGCCGGTGACGGAGTGGACGGCGGTGTAGCCGGCGAGGTCCTCGGTGAAGGCGAGGTTCCGGTCGGCCGGGTGGCGCGGCGAGAGCGTGCCGAGCGGGAACGGGAGCACGGCGGTGGTGGGGCTGAGCGCGGCGTCGAGCCCGTCGAGGAACGCGAGGCCGTCGCGGGCCGCGCCGTCGAGCGCGGCGCGCGCCGCCGCGATCGCCGCCGGCCCGCCGGCCTCGGCGCGGCCCACCAGCTCGAGCGTGAACGGCTCGAGGAGGCCCGGGAGCGCGTCCTCGCCGGCGGCGGCCCGGACCTGGCGGACCACCGGGAGGAGCGCGGCGCCGAACAGGAGGAAGATGGCGTCGCGGGCGGCGGCGGCGTCGAAGCGCGGGCCGGCGATCTCGACCGTCTCGTGGCCGAGCCCCTCGCAGAGCCGGCGCGCCGCGTCCAGGCCGGCGCGGACCTCCGGGGCGGGCGCGCGGCCGAACGCGGTCCGCGCGTACACGCCGATGCGGAGCCGGCGCGGGCGCGCGGCGGGCGCGAGCGCCTCCGGGCCGAGCGGCGGGTAGGGCGCGGTCGCGTCGCGCCGCTGCGTCAGGCCGAGCAGCGCGGCGCTGTCGCGGACCGAGCGGCTCACGCAGTGGTCCACCACCAGCGCGGCGAGCGGCGCGTCGAGCGGCATCCCGACGTCGCGCTGCCGCCCGCGGCTCGGCTTGAGCCCGAACACGCCGCACACCGAGGCCGGGATGCGGATCGAGCCGCCGCCGTCGGAGGCGTGCGCCACCGGGACGATGCCCGCGGCCACCGCGGCGGCCGAGCCCCCGGACGACCCCGCCGGCGAGCGCGCCGGGTCCCACGGGTTCAGGGTGGCGCCGCACGCCAGGGTCTCGGTGGTGCCGAGCAGGCCGAACTCGGAGGTGGTGCTCTTGCCGAGCACCACCAGGCCCGCCTCGTCGAAGGCGCGCGCGAGGTCCGGCGCCGGGGGCGACGGCTGGCCGGCCAGGAGGCGCGAGCCGCAGCCGAAGGGCAGGCCGGGGTAGGGGAGCACGTCCTTGATCAGGAACGGCACCCCGGCGAAGGGCGCGCCGCGCCGGACCTCGCGGGCCGCCCGCCGGGCGCGCTCCGGGTCCACCGCGGCGGTGACGTTGAGGCGGCCGAGGCGCTCGAGGCGGGCGAGCGCCGCGTCCACGAGCTCGAGCGGCGTGGCGCGGCCCTCGCGCACCAGCGCGGCCTGGGCGGTGGCGTCGAGCGCGGCGAAGGGATCTGCGGGCACGGGGCCTCCACGGGCGTGAGATGCGTTGAAACGCGAATACGCTATTCGCGTTTCCGGCTCCGCGCAACCGCGTCGCGCCGGCTCAGCGCCGCTCCGGGAGCCCGAGCGCGGCCAGCCGGGCCCGGATGCGCGCGGCGAGCGCCGGGACGCGGCCCGCCGCGCGGAGCACGACCGGGAGGCAGACCTCGCAGCGGCCGGGCGCCCGCCGGGCCGGGTACTCCGCCGGGAGGAACTCCCCCACGACCGTGTGCACGGGCGGATCGACGCCGGGGCCGAGCGCCGCCGCGATGCCGCGGAGGTCGCGCTCGGCGGCGTCCAGCGCCGCCGGATCGGGCCGGCCGCGCGGGTGCGCCGGGAGCAGGCCCCAGAGGCGCAGGGCGACCGTGGTCGGCTCGTCGGTGCCCGGGCGCGGCAGCGCCAGGCCCAGCAGCTCGGCCGAGGCGCCTCGCCCGGCGGCCACGGCCTGGATCGGCGCCTCCTGCGCCGGCGGTCTCTCCCGGTCCGACATCCGCTTCACCCAGCGCGCGCATGCGCGCACCGCCGAGAGGAGCATCGGCCGTGCCACCGGGGCGCGCCGCCGGGAGGGGCGCGGAATCGGGCCCGCATCCGGTGCGCGCGCCGGCGCGGTGTCGGGATCGAGGCCAGCGGCCGCGATCCCGGGGAGACAGCGGCGTTGGGCGTCCGTCAGTTGCAGCGGAGCAGCGCGGCCATGCGCTCGCCGGAGAAGGCCGGCTGAAGGTGGGAGACGAAGGCCCACAGGGCGACGAGCGCCGCGAGCGCGAGGAGCGCGGCCCGGAGCACGGTGCGCGTCACGCGGCCGCCTCCGGCGCCGCCGCCGGGCGCGCCACCGGCGCCTCGCGGACCGGCACGTTCACCAGCGCGGCCAGCAGCGCGAGCGCGATGGAGAGCCACCAGACCACGTCGTAGCTGCCGGTCGCGACGTAGATCCGCCCGCCCAGCCAGCCGCCCAGGAACGCGCCGACCTGGTGGAAGAAGAAGACCACCCCGCCCAGCATGGCCAGGTGCCGGGTGCCGAAGAGCGTCGCGATGGTGCCGTTGGTGAGCGGCACGGTCGAGAGCCACAGGAAGCCCATGGCCGCGCCGAACGCGTACGCGGAGCCCTCGGTGACCGGCGCGAGCACGAACGCCGCGATCACGGCGGCGCGGAGCAGGTAGAGGCCCACCAGCAGGCCGGGCTTGCTCATGCGGCCCCCGAGCAGCCCGGCGCAGTACGAGCCGCCGATGTTGAACAGGCCCACCAGCGCGAGGACCGCGGCGCCCGCGCGCGGCCCGAGCCCCCGATCGGCGAGGAACGCGGGCAGGTGGGTGGCGATGAAGACCACGTGGAACCCGCACACGAAGAAGCCGAAGGAGAGCAGCCAGAACCCGCGGTGGCGCAGCGCCGCGGCGAGCGCCTCCCGCGCCCCGGCGCCGGGGGCGCCAGCGGCGCCGGCGGCCGCCGGGCGCTCGCGGAGCGCCGCCGAGAGCGGGGCCATGGTCGCGCCGAGCCCGGCCAGCGCCACCAGCGCGCCCGCCCAGCCGACGGCGTCGATGGCCGCGAGCGCGCCGGGCAGCATCGCGAACTGCCCGAGCGATCCCACCGCCATGGCGATGCCGGTGGCGAGGCTGCGCCGCTCCGGCGCGGTGCACCGGGAGATGGCGCCGAAGACGATGGGGTAGGAGGTGCCCGACAGGCCCAGGCCCACCAGCACGCCCGCCGACACCGCCAGGGTGGACGCGCCGTGCGCGGTCGCCATGAGCAGCAGGCCCGCCACGTAGAGCACGCTCCCGCCGAGCACGGCCCGGCCCGCGCCGTGGCGGTCCGCGAGGCGTCCGGCGAACGGCTGGGCGGCGCCCCACACCAGGTTCTGCAGCGCGATCGCGAACGCGAACACCTCGCGCGTCCAACCGTTGTCCCGGCTCATGGGCTCGAGGAACAGGCCGAACGCGTGGCGGATCCCGAGCGACACCGTCAGCGTGAGCGCGCCCGCGGCGAGCACGAGCGCCGGCCCGCGCCAGCCCTGCGCGGCGGCGCGGCTCACGCGGCCTCCGACGTGCCCGGGAGCGCGGCGAGGCGGCGGGCGAGGTCGGTGAGCTGCTCCGCGTTCGCGCCGAGCACGCGCTCCACCGCGTGCTGCGCCGAGGTCCAGGCCGGCGCCGCCGCCCGGAGCCGCGCCCGCCCCTCCTCCGTCAGCGCGGCGACGCGGTCCCGCTGGTCGTCGCCGGGCGCGAGCGCCACGAGCCCCATGCCCTCCAGCACCCGCAGGTTCCGGCCGAGCGTGCTGCGGTCGAGCCCGGTCGCAGCCGCCAGCGCGGTGAGGTTCGGCCGCCCGTGCCGCTTCACCGCGTGGAGCAGCGAGTACTGCGTGACCTTGAGGCCGTGCGGCGCGAGCGCCGCGTCGTAGAGCGAGGTCAGCGCGAGCGCGGCGCGCCGGACGTTCGCGGCGTAGCAGGGGACGGAGTCCATTGCGGGCATCTACCCGCATCGCGCGGCGGGCGCAACGCGCTCGCCGGGCTCGGAAGGGGCAGTCGGCCGGGAAGCTCTCAGCGGTCGCGCGGGTCCTGCCAGACGAACTGGTGCCAGTACACCGGGAACACCGCCCAGTTGCCTGCGAGGAGCACCAGCGCCCAGCCGCGGCGGAGGCCGCGGGTGAGCTGGTCGTTGCCGGCGAGGTGGCGCAGGTAGATCCCGAGCAGCACGGCGACGACCGCGACCTGCGCCGCGACCGCCGAGGCGGGCAGGTCGCCGTGGCGGTAGACCGCCACGGCCATGAAGCCGATGGGCCCCAGGTTCACGATGCCCAGCAGCAGCTTGCCAACACGGCCCATGCTCCGCGCCCTCCGGCGGACTTCGAGCCCCCCGTGTCTGGAACGGCCGGCGCGCGGGATGTGACGCCGGGGGGCGGGCGGCCAGGCCCGGCGAGCGCTACGTGCCGCCGTGGCCGGAGCAGGGGTCGAGGGGATCGTCCGAGCAGAGGTGCGTGCCGTCGCTGCAGTCGTAGCAGTTCCCGATCAGCGGCAGCCCCTCCTTCTCGCAGTCCACCACGGTGCGCCACCCCGGGTCCGAGCCGCCGGAGGGATCGACGCAGACCTGGAGGTCGTGGCCGCTGCAGCGCAGCTCGCCCTCGTCGCACTCCTTGTGACAGGCCACCGACCCCAGCGCGAGCAGCATCGCCACGATCGCGATCCGCATGGGCGCACCCCGGGCAGAATGGTAGCGCGCGGCGCGGTGGCCGGCGGTGGCGCGGCGGTCACATCCACGGGGTGGCACCGAGGGTGGACCAGCGCCGCGCCGCCTCGAACGCGTGCGGCGGGCGCGACCGGCCCGGCTACTCCCCCGCGGACGGGAGCCGCACGCGGAACGTGGACCCTTGCCCCGGCGCGCTCTCCACCGAGATCGACCCCCCGTGCGCCTCCGCGACGCGCCGCGCCAGCACCAGGCCGAGGCCCGTGCCACCGGTGCCGCGCTCGCGGCTCCGGTCGGTGCGGAAGAACGGGGTGAACAGGCGCGGCAGGTCGTCGGCGGCGATCCCGATCCCGCGGTCGGTCACCTCCATCACGGCGGCGCCGGGCTCGGCGCGCACCGAGAGCCGGACCGGGGCCGGAGGCTCCGAGTACTTCGCCGCGTTGTCGAGCAGGTTGTCGAGCATGCGCCGGAGGAGCGCCGCGTCGCCCTGGACCCGGGGCAGCCCGTCCGCCACGTCCAGCTCGAGCGCGCGCCCCTCGTGTCCGCCCTGGAAGCGCGCCGCCGCCGCGCGCGCCACCTCCCCGAGGTCCAGCGGGCCGGCGTCGAGCCGGAGCGCGGCGGCGCCGCGGGCCTCCAGGCGCGCGGCGTCGAGCACGTCCTGCACCAGCGCGTCCAGCTCCGCGAGGTCCTGCCCGATCTCGCCGAGGTAGCGGCGGGCGCGCGCCGCGTCGCCCTCGGCCGCCAGCTCCAGCGCGACCCGGATCCGCGCGAGCGGGGTGCGCAGCTCGTGGGAGACGTTCGCGAGCAGCTCGCGCTCGCCGCGCACCAGCGCCTCCAGGCGCGCGGCCATCTCGTCGAACGAGCGGCCAAGCTCCCCGAGCTCCCCGTGCGCGCGGACGTTGGCCCGCGCGGCGAGGTCGCCGGCGCCGAGCGCGCGCGCCGCCGCGGTGAGCCGCTCCACGGGGGCGACGATGGCGCGGGTGAGCGGGTAGGACGCGACCGCGAGCGCCGCCAGGACGGCCCCGATGAACAGCAGCCCGCGCGCCGGATCGTGCGGGGGCGAGTGGACCACCAGCGTGCCGCCGCCCCGGAGCGGCACCGTCCACCCGCGCCGCCGCCCGTCGGCGCGCGCCGCGGCGGCCGGGTCGCGCGCGCTCGTGGCGACGAGCGCGCCGCCGGGCCCGTACACCGACGCCTCCACCCCGAACGCCTCGCGCACGCGCGAGAGCTCGGCGGCGAGGCGGGGCGGATCGCCGGCCAGCTCGCCCACGCGCTCCGCGGCGTAGCGCCCGGCCCCGCGCTCCGACCACCAGCCGCTCCCGCGGCGCAGGGCGAACCCCACCCCGCCCACGGCGACCGCCACCACCAGCAGCAGGAGCACGCCGTGCAGGTAGACGCGCCAGAAGAGCGGCCCGTGCCCGCGCCGGCTCATCCCGGCTCCCCGGCGAGCAGGTACCCGGCGCCGCGGACCGTCTTGATGAGCCGGGGCCGCCGGGGATCGTCGCCGAGCTTCTGCCGCAGCCGCGAGACGTGCACGTCCACCGAGCGGTCGAACGCCTCCTCGGCGCTCCCGCCCGCCAGCTCGATGAGCTGCTCCCGGGCGAGCACCCGGCCCGCGCGGCGCGCCAGCGCATACAGCAGCGCGAACTCGTACCCGGTGAGCGTCACCTCGCGCCCGTCCAGCGTGACCCGGCGCGCCGCCGGATCCACCACCAGCGCGCCGACCCGCACCGTCTCGCGCGCGGGACCGGCGCGTCCGGTGGCCCGCCGGACCACGGCGCGGATGCGCGCGAGCAGCTCGCGCGGCGAGAACGGCTTCGCCAGGTAGTCGTCCGCGCCGAGCTCGAGCCCCATCACGCGGTCCGCCTCCTCGCCGCGCGCGGTGAGGACGATGACCGGGACGTCGGAGCGCGACCGCAGCTCGCGGCAGACCTCCAGGCCGTCCTTCCCCGGCAGCATGAGGTCGAGGAGCACCACGTCGAAGCGCCCGCCGAGCGCCTCGTCGAGCCCGCGGCGCCCGTCGGTCACGTGGACCACCGCCACGCCGTGCCCCTCGAGATACTCGCGGGTGAACGCGGCGAGGCGGAGGTCGTCCTCGACGAGCAGCGCCAGGAGCGGGGTCGCGGCGGTCACCGCGGCATCATAGCGTGGGGCTCGCGCCGTCACCGCGGGTCCGCTCCGGGGCGCCGGGCTAGCGATGCAGCCGCTCGATCTTGCGGGTGAGCTTCTCGCGCTGCGCCGGCGTGAGCGCGTCGTGGACCTCGACGCCCGCGTCCACCGCCTCGTGCGCGAGCTTGCGGAACGCGTCCGCGCGCGCGTCCACCAGCGCGTGGAGCCGGGCACGGTCCGGCGCGTCCGCCTTCCACTCCGCGAGCAGCGCCTGGTGGGCCTCGTCCTGCCCGGCGTGCAGCTCGGTGGCCGCGGCGAGCATGCGGTCCTTCACCGCGTGGATGCGGGTGCGCTGCTCCGGGCTCGCGTCCACGTGGTCGAGCAGGTCGTCCACCCGGTCCGTCACGAACGCCGACATCCGGGCGGGATCGTGCCCGTGCCCGCGCCAGCCGCACCCACCGTGGAACCCGGTGAGCGCCACGACCCCCACCGCCAGCACCCCGAGCGCCGCGATCGCGCCGATGATCCGCTTCATGTCCCGTCTCCTTCCGGCCCGTCCACCGCGGGCGGGCACGGTGGGAGGATGCGGGGCGGAGATGTCCGGGGCCTGTGCGGTTCGTGAAGAAGCGTGAAGCGCGGCGCCGGGGCGGGGCGCCCGCCCGCTCAGCGGATCACGAGCCGCGGCCGCCGCGCGCGCACGAACGCGGCGATGGCGTCCACGTCCTCGTCGCTGCCGGTCGCGATGCAGCCCTGCGTCCAGTCCACCTCGGTGACCGGGTACCCGGCGCCCTCGGTCCCGCGCGGCGGCCCGTGGATGCCGACGGCCGTGCCGGTGAAGCCGCGGGCGGCCTGCGCCGGCGTCGGGTAGGCGATCGGGATGAACGTGCCGTACTGCGGGGACGGGCGCGGGTCGCCGAGCGGATAGGTCCCGAGCGGCGTCCGGCCGTCGCCACGGCGCCGCTTCCCGACGCCGCTGCGCCCGAGCGCCACCGCGTACTGCGCCGCCGGCGTGCCGCCGCTGCACAGCCACAGCTCCCGGCGATCCGTCATCACCACGACCGCGTCGCGCGAGCGAGGGCACGGGGACGGGGACGGGTCGAGCGCGCCCGCGGCCGCCGGCGCGAGCGCCGCGGCGAGCGCGAGCGCGAGCGCGCCCGCGGCGTGCCGCCGGCCGTCTCCGCTGCAACGCGCGCCCCTCCCCATCGACCCCACATCCTATGCGCGGCGGAGCGCAGCGGCCAGCGGGCGGCCGCGCGCACCCGGCCGGCGCAGTCCTCCAGGGCGGTCGCGGCGCGGCGCGGCTCGCGCGATGGTGGGACGGGGGAGTCCGCCCGCCCGCGGGAGCCGACATGTGGTTGCCGCTCCTCGCCGTGCTGCTCTCGGGGCCGCCCGCCACCTGGCCCGGCGGCGACGAGGTGATCGGCGCGACCGGCGCCCACCGCATCGGCCGGGGCGAGTCGCTCATCGAGATCGCGCGCCGGTACGATCTCGGCTTCGGCGAGATCGCGGCCGCGAACCCGCGCCTCGACGCGTTCGTCCCGCCGCCGGGCGAGCTCGCGATCCTCCCGACCGCCTGGATCCTCCCGTCCGCGGTGGAGGAGGGGACGGTGGTGGTGAACCTGTCGGAGATGCGGCTGTACTACCTGCGGCCGGGGCCGACGCTCCTCACGTTCCCGGTGGGCGTGGCGGTGGAGGCGGGCGCGACGCCGCTCGGCGTGCTCACGGTGGAGCAGAAGCTGGTGTCGCCGAGCTGGTACCCGACGTCGTCGATCCGGCGCGAGGACCCGGAGCTGCCGGTCGCGGTGCCGCCCGGGCCGGACAACCCGCTCGGCAGCCACGCGCTCCGGCTCTCCGTGCCGACCCTCCTCATCCACGGCACCAACCGGCCGTACGGCGTCGGTCGCCGCGTGTCCCACGGCTGCATCCGGCTGTACCCGGAGGACATCCCGCAGCTCTACCGCGCGGTGCGGCTCGGCACGCCGGTCGCGATCGTGCGCGAGCCGGTGAAGGTGGGCGTGCGGGACGGGCGCGTGCTGGTCGAGGTGCACGCCGACGAGGCGGCCGCCGCCGATCCGGCGGAGCTCGCGCAGCGGCTGCTGCGGGACCGGGGCGTGCTGGAGCAGGTGGACCCGCGGAAGCTCGCGCGCGCGCTCGCGGCGCGGAGCGGGATGCCCGTGGACGTGACCGCCGATTGACGGGGCGCGGCGGCCGGCGGCCGCCGCGCGCCCCCCAGCGTACGCCGCTACATCTTCCCCTTCACCTGCGTCAGCTCGAACGCCTTCGCGGACTTCTGGGCCGCGACCTCGGCGCGCTCGGCCGCTTCCTGGGCCGCCTTCACGGCCTCCTGCGCCCGCGCCGACGTGGCCGCGGAGTCCGCCACGTCCTTGCGCAGCGCCTGGAGCTCGGCCGTCTGCGCGT
Source organism: Anaeromyxobacter sp. PSR-1 (assembly GCF_000964525.1). GTDB lineage: Bacteria > Myxococcota > Myxococcia > Myxococcales > Anaeromyxobacteraceae > Anaeromyxobacter. Next base: position 49,005 of record NZ_BAZG01000008.1, on the reverse strand, counting down.
CGAGCTTGGCGTTCGTCGCCGCCTGCTGCCGCTCCACCGCCGAGATCCGATCGGCGAGCGGGTCGATCTGCTGCTTCACGGAGCCGTTCGTCGCGCAGCCCGCGGCGAGCAACCCGAGCACCAACAGTCCTGCCATCCGCATCATGGCGCCTCCTCCGAGTCGGGGTTCGACACCACTTTTCACGCTCCGGACGAACTCGCGGAAGGGCCGTTGGGGACGGACGTCGTGGTGCGACCGAGGGCGCCGCCGGCGGATGGCCGGCGCCGTGCCTCGGGCGCCTCCCGGTTCACGCTCCGTGCGTAATCGCGCCCCGCGCGGAGCCGGCGGTGCCGACGTCGGGGGGCTCGAGGCAGGGATCTCGCGGGAATATGTGCCCAACGGGGACGGTGCGGAGCTTGGCGGGCCGCGTCATGGACGTTTTGACGCACCGCACGCCCACGCCAGGAGAGCCCCGCCATGGAATCCCCGAGCACCGAATCCTCCGCCAGCCCGCACCCACTCCACGACGAATCCCACGGCCGCTGCGACTTCTGCGGCTGCTCCGTGACCCGCGAGACCGCCGTCCAGCGCGTCGAGCGGCGCGACGAGGGACCCGAGGTCGTCGTCCTCTGCGCCGACTGCGCCTTCGGCAGCGAGTAGCAGGCGCGCCCGCTCGCCGGCCGGTGGCCCTCGCGCCGGCCGGCGGGTGGGGACAACGCGCGTCATCGTTCGATTACCGACGTCCGGCGCCGTCCGCCGGCGCGCCAACCCCTCGGCGCCACGAGCGCAATCGCCGGGCGCGGCCCCGCCCCTCGCCGGAGTGCGGCAGCGGGGACAACGCGCGGGCGACGGCCGGCGGCGAACCTGCCGCACCCGCTCGGCGCCGGTCGCTCCGTGCGCGTCGATCGACCACGCGGGCGGGCCACACTGACGGTGGTAACCCGGGATCGAACCGTCTCCGGGGGGAGACCATGCAGATCGATGCGATCCGGGATGCGCTGGACGTCCGCGTGGGCAGGACGTTCGGCGCGGACGACGTGCGGCGGCTGCAGGAGACCATCGAGGTGCTCGGGCCGTTCGCGCGCCTCAGCATCGACTTCGGCGCCGTGCGCCAGTGCGACGACGCGGCGCTGGCGCGCTTCGCGAGCCTGCTGGCGTGGGTGCCCGGCGCGCAGATCTCGGTGCGCGGGCTCACGCTGCACCAGTGGCGGCTGCTCACGTACCTGGGCGTCCACCCGGGCGACGCGGCCGGCGCCGCCGCGACCGCGGGCGCCGCCGCGTCCTGACCGCCGCGTCGGGCGGTGCGACCTCTCCGGTCGCTGCGCGTGGCGCGCGTGCCCGGCTAGGCTCGGCGGCATGGCGATCCGCATCGTCCGGCTCGGCACCCCCCGCGCACGCGGGGAGGGGCTTCGCATCGGCACCGTCCGCCGCCCGCCGCGCGGCGTGCCCGCGTCGCGCTTCGCGGCCGACGACTGGTACGACGTCTGGTTCCCGAACCTCGCGCCCACCGTCCCGACCATGAAGCTCGCGCAGGCGGCGCGGAGCGACCGCGAATGGGCGGCGTTCAAGCGGCGGTTCCGGGCGGAGATGGCGGAGCCGGCCGCGCGCCGGACGCTCGACCTGCTCGCGGCGCTCTCGCACGGCGCCGACCTCGCCGTCGGCTGCTACTGCGAGGACGAGGCGCGCTGCCACCGGTCGGTGCTGCGCGAGCTGCTCGCGGAGCGCGGGGCCCGGCTGGCCTGATCGTCGCCGTCCCCGCGACCGCGGACTACATCGCGGCATGCGCGCAATGACCGCGATCAAGCGCGATTGGGTCATATCGCGCAAACGCCAATGATTGACCTGGGCATGTTGTCGCAGGGGCCGCCCTGCGCGGGGAAATCCTGCGGCGCTTTGGTAGGGTCCCGCCCGAAGTCAGTCTTCGGGCCTAGGCCCATCAACGCGGAGAGGTTCAACACATGCACAAGTGGACGATGCGGACGACCGGCGCGCTGTTCTTCGCCGGCGCGCTCGCGATTGCGGGGTGCTCTGGCGAGGACGGCAAGACCGGTCCCCAGGGCCCCGCGGGTCAGGACGGGCAGCCGGGCCTTCCCGGGCAGCCCGGGCAGCCGGGGCAGGACGGCCAGGATCTCACGGCCTCGGCCAAGCCCGAGTCGTGCGCGGTGTGCCACGGCAGCGCCGGCGCGCAGCACCAGGGGATCTACAACCAGTACACGGACGCGAGCCAGCTGAACGTCGTCATCAACGACGTCTCGACGGTCGCGAACGCGGGCGGCACGAACTACACGTCGACGATGACGTTCACGGTGACCCGGAACGGCGCGCCGTACGTGGACGCGGGCCTCGCCGGCCTCGACCAGAAGCGCTTCTACGCGGCGACCTACGACAGCGCGACCCGCAAGTTCGTCACCGCGTTCGCGTACGGGAACATCACCAGCCAGGGCAACGGCGTGTACACCGCGACCTACGCGACCGCCACGTTCCAGCCCGAGGTGTCGAACGCCCAGGTCTACGCGTACGTGGCCGACGGCCCGCTCTCGACCGAGGGCATGCAGCTCTACACCGACGTGTCGAACACGGGCGTCGCCTACGGTAACGCGGGCACCTACGCCTCCTCGGCGAACGTCTCCGGCTGCGAGAAGTGCCACGGCTCGCCGTACCTGAAGCACGGCTACCGCGCCGCCGCCGTCGCCGGCCTGCCCGACTTCGCGGCCTGCAAGGCCTGCCACACCGACGAGTCCGCCGGCGGCCACGAGGGCTGGCAGCTCCTCGCCGACGACCCGGCCGCGTACGCGGCGCAGGGCGGCACGCCGACCGCCGAGCAGAAGGCGAAGTACGCCTACAAGAAGACGGTGATGAACGACACGCACATGTCGCACGCGATGGAGTTCGCCTACCCGCAGTCGATGGCGAACTGCGTGACCTGCCACGACGGCAAGCTCGACGTGATCCTCGCCGACGCGAACTTCACGCTGGCGACGTGCAAGAGCTGCCACCCGGTGACCGGCCTCAACGGTGACCCGAAGCGCGCGCCCGCCCTGAAGGACGTCGTCCCGCACAACCTCGACCTGTACACGTACACGGGCGCCTGCAACACCTGCCACAAGGCGCAGGCGGCCGGCGGCATCGGGCCGACGTTCGCGCAGGTCCACGCCGGCTACAACAAGGCCATCTACAAGGACGCGACCACCAAGTTCTCCAGCGTGGTCACGACCAAGGTGGACTCGGCGTCCTTCGACGCCGCCACCAACAAGCTGACGGTCGCCTTCAGCGTGGCCGGCGCCGACGCGTCGGCGCTCGTGAAGCCCACGGTGGTGGTCAGCCTCTACGGCTACGACACCAAGGACTTCATCGTCTCCGGCCACGGCAGCCAGGCGGACACCCTGCGCAACCTCGAGTGGACCGAGGCGTCGACGAAGAACAGCAACCGCCTGACGGTGGATCCGGCCGTCGCGGTGGCCGGCGGGACGACGTGGACGGCGACCGCCGACCTCTCGACCTGGGCCAGCATGGTCGCCGACGGCACGGTGAAGAAGGTGCAGGTCGCCGTGCTCCCGGCCGTCGGCCTGAACCAGGCGCAGCCCGTGAGCACGACCAACCCCGCCATCGCGATCGCCGGCGCGACCGCGACGGTGGACCTCGTCGGCAACGCGATCGTCCCGGCAGCGTACGGGACGGCCATCGTGGACACGGCGAAGTGCAACAAGTGCCACGAGGCGCTCGGGACGACGTTCCACAGCCCGTCCTACGGCAGCGCGACGGTGGTGGCCTGCCGCACCTGCCACACCGTCCGTGACGGCGGCTCGCACCTCGAGATGCAGTCGCGGTCGATCGACTCGTACGTCCACGCGATCCACTCGATGCAGCCGTTCGACATCCAGAGCATCGACTTCTCGGATCCGGTGGCCTCGATGCGCTACGACCACCACGTGGAGTCGACCTACCCGAACTTCACGATCCTGAACTGCGAGTCCTGCCACAACCCGAACACCTACGAGGTCCCGGACCAGTTCCGGACGCTGCCGGGCGTGCTGTCGGCGGCGCGGACCCTCACGGGCAAGGATCGCAACATCGGCGCGGTGCCGTCGTACGTCACCGGCCCTGCGTCGCGCGCCTGCGGCTCCTGCCACCGCGCGGAGATGATCAACGAGGACCTCGCCGGCGACCTCGCCTCGTTCAACGCGCACACCGCGACGTTCGGGTTCGCGATCGAGAACGGCACCGGCGTCTTCGACGAGGCCGTCGCGAAGATCATGGCGATCTTCAAGTAGCCCCGGCCGGCGGGGCGGGCTCCGGCCCGTCCTGCCTGCCATGAGGTGAAGGAAGCAACCGGGCGAGGCGAGCGCATCCTGCTCGCCTCGCCCTTCTCGTGTCCGGGGCCGGTGCGCGTGCGGAACACCGCCGGCCCGCGCGGCGTTGGTCAGGCGATGCACGCCGACCTGCCCCGTCCACCCGCCCGTGGTTCGACGGGCTCACCACGAGCGGGCGGCGCCAGAAGGCCACCCGCCCGTGGTTCGACGGGCTCACCACGAGCGGGCGGCGCCGGAAGGCCACCCGCCCGTGGTTCGACGGGCTCACCACGAGCGGGCGGCGCCAGAGGGCCACCCGCTCGCCTGGCCGCGGTCCTGGCGCTCCTCTGCATCGCGCCGCTCCGCGCCGGCGCCGACGTCCGGCCGGATCCAGACTGGTACCGCGGCGCGGTGATCTACGGCGTCGTCCCCCCGCGGTTCGGCCCCGAGCCGCTCAGGGCGGTGACCGCGCGCCTCGACGCGCTCCGCGACCTCGGCGTGGACGCGCTCTGGCTCGCGCCGGTCAACCCGACCGACGACCCCGGCGACGTCAGCTACGCCATCACCGACTACTTCGGCCTGCGCGCCGACTTCGGCACGCCCGAGGACCTGCGGGCGCTGGTCCGCGAGGCGCACGCGCGCGGCATCCGGGTGCTCCTCGACTTCGTGCCGAACCACACCTCGACCGGCCACCCGCACCACCTGGACGCGGCGGCGCGCGGCCGCGCCTCGCCGTGGTGGGGCTGGTACGACCGCGATCCGGCCGGCCGCGAGACGCACTACTTCGACTGGAAGCACCTGCCGAACCTCGACTACGGCAACCCGCTCGTCCGCCAGATGATGCTGGACGCGTTCGCGTTCTGGGTCCGCGAGTACGACGTGGACGGGTTCCGCGTGGACGCGGCGTGGGGCATCCGCCAGCGCGCGCCGGCGTTCTGGGGGGCGCTGCGTCGCCGGCTCGACGCGGTGAAGCCGGGGGTGTTCCTGCTCGCCGAGGCGAGCGCGCGCGATCCGTTCTACGTCCGCAACGGCTTCGACGCGGCCTACGACTGGACCGGCGAGCTGGGCCACTGGGCCTGGGAGAAGGTCTTCGACGATCCCTCGCGGATCGGGCCGGCGCTCGACGCCGCGCTCGCCTCGCGGGCGACGCCGATGGACCGGGTGGCCCGCTTCCTCAACAACAACGACACCGGCGAGCGCTTCGTCACCCGCCACGGCCTCGCCATGACCCGCGTCGCCGCGGTGCTCCTGCACGCGCTGCCCGGCATCGCCGTCGTCTACACCGGCGACGAGGTCGGCGCGGAGTTCCAGCCCTACGAGGAGGGGCCGCCGGTCTCGTGGGTGGACGCGCACGGGCTCCGTCCCCTGTACCGGCGCCTGGCGGCGCTCCGCGAGGACCTGCCCGCGCTCCGCCGCGGCGCGTACCGGCGGGTCGCCGTGCCCGGTCACCCGGAGGCGTTCGCGTTCCTGCGGGACGCCGGGGCGGCGGGCCGCGCGCTGGTGGTGCTCGACTTCGGCGGCCCGGCCCGGCTCCGGCTCGCGGCGCCGCCGGGCCCGCTGCCGGACTGGGACGCGATCACGGAGCGCCCGGCGGCCGTGCGCCGCGCCGGCCCCGGCACGATCGAGGTCGAGCTGGCCGGGCAGCAGGCCGTGATCCTGGTGGACCGCGCCGGCCGCCGCTGACGCGGCCTACGCCTCCTCCGACCCGGGGCCGCTCCCCTCCGGCGGCGTGCCGCGCGCGCGGCGCCGGTCGAGGAGGTCGGCGGCCAGCCAGCAGGCCACCGCCCAGCTCCCGCCGACGGCCCACCCCGCGATCACGTCGGTGGGCCAGTGCACGCCCAGGTACACGCGGCTCGCGCCGGTGAGCAGGGTGGCCCCGAGCGCGCAGGCCATGACGAGGAGCTTCATGCGGCGGCGCGGCAGCACGCGGGCGAGGAGCGCGCCCAGCGTCAGGTAGACCACGGCCGACATCATCGAGTGGCCGCTCGGGAAGCTCGCCGTGTACACGTAGGAGCCGTGCGGCACGAGGTCCGGCCGCGGCCGGGCGTAGCCGTGCTTCAGGACCAGGCTCAAGGCCTGTCCGCCGGCGATCGCCACCGCGAGCAGCGCCACCGAGCGCGGGCGGCGCGCCATCCACAGGAACAGCACCGCGGCGAGCGAGACCAGCGTGAGCACGGCGGTGCCGCCCAGCGCGGTCAGGTCGCGGCCCATCTCCTCCACCCAGCGCGGGCCGAGCGGCTCGGCGGGGTCCGCGGGATCGCGCAGGGCGAGGAGCACCGCCCGGTCGAGCGAGCGGACCTCGTCGTGGCGGATCGCCTCGGCCACCTCGAGGAAGAGCCAGAGCCCGCCCGCCGCCAGCGCCACCAGCGCCACCGTGACGAGCTCGCGCGCGCGGAGCAGGCGCCGCAGCGACCATCCTCGGGGGCCGGCCGGGCGCGGGGCTCGCATGCGCGGCATCTTCGCCCCGGCCCGCGGCGATGTCGACCTCGCGCCCGCGGCGCTCGCCGGGCCGCCCGGATTGCGCTAGAACGCCCCGCCATGAAGACCGCCGCCCAGGACCAGGCCTGCCGCGACCGCGCGGCGCGGCTCCCGGAGAACATCGCCGATCGCGTCGCCGAGCACGCGCGCCGCGCGCCCGGGGCCGTCGCGCTCCTCGAGCACAACACCGGCGAGACCGTCACCTGGAAGCAGCTCGACACCGCCGCCGACGCGTTCGCGGCGCGCCTGCTCGCCGCGGGGTACCGCAAGGGCGACGTCGTCGCCACCAGCCTGCCGCTGCTCAAGGAGCACGTCTTCCTGCTCGTCGCCTGCTACCGCGTCGGCGTGATCCTCGCCCCGCTCGACCTGCGGCTGCGCGCGGGCGAGCTCCGGGCCGCCTTCGAGAAGCTCCGGCCGAGGGGCTATTTCTTCGTCGGCGCGCCCGCGCTCCTGCCGGTGCTCCAGGAGGTGGTCGGGAAGTTCCCCGGCGTGCGCGACTGGGTGCAGTTCCAGAAGGAGCCGGACGGCATCCTCCCCGGCGCCACCTGGGTGAAGGACTTCACCCGCCGCATCAAGCTCGACTACCTGAAGGCGAAGCTCCTCGGCACGGTGCGGCGCGCGCGCGCCCGCGTCGGCAAGCGCGACGGGTGCCTCATCATCTTCACCACCGGCTCGACCGGCTCGCCCAAGCCGGCCCTGCTCTGCCACGAGAGCATCCTCGTCCAGAACGTCGGGCTCACCGTCGGGTTCGACCTCCGGGCGGACGACCGGCTGCTGGTGAACCTCCCGCCCTCGCACGTGGGCTGCACCACCGAGCTGCTCGGCACCGCGCTGTACGAGGGCATCACCTCGGTGCTCCTGCACGTGTTCGACGCGCTGAAGAGCCTGGAGGCCATCGCCGAGCACCGGGTCACCGTGGTCGGGCAGATCCCGGCGCTGTTCAACGCGGAGTGGAGCCACCGCCGCTACGCCGAGCTCGACCTCTCCAGCCTGCGCGCGGCCATCTACGGCGGGCAGGGCGTGCCGCGCGCGTTCCTCGACCGGCTCCGCGCCATGGCGCCGGAGATCGGCACCGGCCTCGGGCTCACCGAGACCTCCGGCTTCTGCACCTACACCGCCGTGGGCGCGAGCGCCGACGACCTCGCCGGCGGCATCGGGTTCGAGTCCCCGCTCTGCCCCATCTCGATCCGCGGCCCCATGACCGCGGACGGGCACGCCGGCCCCGTGCTGCCGGCGGGGACGGTGGGCGAGATCTGCTTCTCGGGCCCGCAGGTGTTCCTCGGCTACCTGAACGACCCGGCCGCCACCGCGCAGGCGGTCACGAGGGACGGCGTCTGCTACACGGGCGACCTCGGCAGCTACGACCCGGCGCGCGGGCTCCGGCTCGCCGGCCGCGCCAAGCTCGTCATCAAGCCGAAGGGCTTCCAGGTGTTCCCGGGCGACGTGGAGAACCACGTCGTCTCGGCGCTGCCGGGCAGGGTGGCCGCGGCCGCCTGCGTGGGCGTCGAGCACGCGCGCTGGTCGGAGGCGATCGTGCTGTTCGTGGAGGCGGCGCCCGACGCGACCGTCACGCCCGAGGACGTCCACGCCGCCTGCGACGGCATCGCCTCGTACGCCCGCCCCAGCCACGTGGAGGTGGTGTCCACCGGGACGCTGCCGCTGAACCGCGTCGCGAAGGTGGACTACGTCGTCCTGCGCGAGCGCGCCCGCGAGCTGGTCGAGGCGCTCCGGCGCGAGGGGAAGTGGGACGCCCGGGCGAGCCGCTGACCACCCGGGCCGCCGCGCGGCCGCCCCGCGGACCGCCCCGCCGGGGAACCCCTGCGTCCCTTTTGCGCATCCCCGACTGAAGCACCCGTCTCCGGGCCCGAGGCGCGCTACCTTGCGGGCAATCGCCGGATGCGTGCGCCCACCGGAGGGCGACGTTCGAGGGTCCATGCCATCGAGCCGCGGACTGTCCGTGTTCCCGCTGTCGCTCGTGCTGGCGGCCACCGCCGGGCTGGCGCTCGGGCTCGGCGCCTTCGCGTTCGACTACGCGAAGGGCTCCTCGTACCTCGGGAACGACCCGAGGACCTGCGCCAACTGCCACGTGATGGAAGGCCACTACGCCGGGTGGCTGGCGGGCACGCACCACGCCGTCGCGACCTGCAACGACTGCCACACCCCCGCGGCCTTCGTCTCGAAGTACTGGGTGAAGGCCACCAACGGCTATCACCACTCGATGGCGTTCACGATGGGGGGATACCCCGACGCCATCAAGGCCCGCCCCGAGAGCGCCCAGGTGGTGGAGGACAACTGCCGCCGCTGCCACGCCGCCGTGGTCGAGGACATCGCGCACGGGGGCGACGTCTCCTGCGTGCGGTGCCACCGCAACGTGGGCCACCTCCGCTGATCCGCCCGTCCGTCCCGCAGCCCCGGAGAAGGAGCACGCCATGCCCGCCGAGACCCAGCCCACCAAGAACCGCGCGCTGCTCATCGCGCTCGTGGCCGGGGTGTTCGCCCTGGTCGCGGTGGGCGTCGCGATGCTGCTGGTGAACATCAGCGAGAAGAAGTCCGAGGCGCGCTTCTCGTACGTGCGGGTGGTCGAGGTCGGGGAGGACGACACCGACCCGGCCAAGTGGGGCAAGAACTGGCCCCGCGAGTTCGACGACTACAAGCGCACCGCCGAGCGGACGAGCACGAAGTACGGCGGCGCGATCGGCACCGCCGAGGGCGAGATGGCGCCGCAGAAGGCGGAGCGCGATCCCTGGCTGAAGCGCGTCTTCGCCGGCTACCTGTTCGCGGTGGACTACCGCGACCGCCGCGGCCACGCCTTCATGCTGAAGGACCAGGAGATCACCAAGCGCAACGTCCCGGGCGAGGGGAAGCAGTCCGGCAACTGCCTCCACTGCCACGGCTCGATCATGCCGCTGTACCGCAAGCTCGGGAAGGAGGCGGCGCCGCAGGGCTCGCCGGCCGAGCAGCTCCAGGCCGGCCTCGCGAAGGTGGCGGAGATGGGCTACTGGGACGCGCACAAGGCCCTGGAGGACATGGGCGGCGGCAAGGCGCACCCGGTCTCCTGCGTGGACTGCCACGACCCGGCGTCGATGGAGGTGCGGGTCTCGCGCCCCGGCTTCATCGCCGGCATCCAGAAGCTGGCGGCGGGCTCGGCGGAGGTGCCGCACCTCCCCTCGATCGAGCGCTGGCGCAAGGGCGACCGGTCGAAGCCCTACGATCCGAACCTCGACTCCACGCGCCAGGAGCGCCGCGCCTACGTGTGCGGCCAGTGCCACGTCGAGTACTTCTGCGGCAAGGGCATGACGCTGCTGTTCCCGTGGGCCGAGGGGCTCAAGGTCGAGAACGCCGAGCACCTCTACGACAACCTGCAGGTGAAGGGGCAGCGCTTCAAGGACTGGGTGCACGCCGAGACCGGGTTCGAGGTGCTGAAGGCGCAGCACCCCGAGTTCGAGGTGTGGAGCCAGGGCATCCACGCGCGCAGCGGCGTCACCTGCGCCGACTGCCACATGCCGTACAAGCGCGAGGGCGCGCAGAAGTACTCCGACCACTGGGTGCGCAGCCCGCTGCTCCAGCCGAACCGCGCCTGCGCGACCTGCCACCCCCTGACCGACGACGAGCTGAAGGCGCGCGTGCTCGCCATCCAGGACCGGCACTTCGCGCTGCTCACCCGCGCCGGCAACGCCGCCGTGGCGATGATCGACGCCATCGTGGCGGTGCGGAAGCCCTACGACGAGCGGAACCTCGCCGCGGCCACCGCCAAGGCGAAGGAGACGCTCGAGAAGCAGGACGCGTTCCAGAAGGCGCCGAAGGAGGAGCAGGACAAGAAGATGGGCGCCGAGGTGAAGGCCAACCTGCTCGCCTCGTGGCGCGAGGTGATCGCGAAGACGCCGGCGCTGCAGGAGCTCGAGAACCTGCAGCGCGCCGCGCAGTGGCGCCTCGACTTCGTGGCGGCCGAGAACTCGATGGGCTTCCACGCGCCGCAGGAGCTGGCCCGGATCCTGGGCGAGTCGATCGACCTCTCGCGCGAGGCGGAGGTGAAGGCCACGCGGCTCGCCGCCGGGACCACCGCGTCGGCGGCGGCCGTCCCCGGGACGCAGCGCAGGTAGTCGCGGCGCGCCCGTGCGCCGTCACGCGTCGCGGTGCACGAGCTCGGGGGCGAACGCCGGCGCGCAGACGGCGACGTACTCGGCCCCCTCCGCGGCGGGCGTGCTGTAGCGGACCCATTCGCCGCGGGGGACGACCACGGCCTGCCCGGCGCCGACGTCGATCACGCCCGAGGCGCTCTCCACGCGCAGGGACCCCCGGAGCACCAGCGTGTACTCGTCGAACTCGGGCGTCTGCCCGGGCTCGCGCCAGCCCTCCGGGCTCACCATCCGGGCGATGCTCACCGCCTCGGTGCCGCTGTTCACGCGGCCCACGAACTCCTGGATCACCTTCGGCTTGCTGCCCGCCGCCGGGACGACCGTGGGCGCGCGGATGAGGGTCGGCATGGGCGTCTCCTGGCGCCCATGCTGGTGCCGGGCGCCCTCCTGGCCGGGAGGCTGTAACCGGCCGCGCGCCCCGCGTCGCGGGCCTCGCGAGGGGGTGGTCGCGCGACCCCGGCTCGCACGGCGATGGACGGCGTTCGACGGCAGGGCGCGGGATCCCTGGCGATCCCGCCGATCGCGCGTTGACCGGGGTCAATCCGGCCCCGAGGCTTCCGCCGCGGGCTCGAGACGAGCCCTCGAGGAGGAAGCCGGTCATGCGAGAGGCCCCTGAGCTGGTTCCGTGCAGCATCGCGCAGCGTGTTCCCCGGACGCCTTCGCCCGCCGTCGCGGGCGCGGCCCCGCCGGGGAAGAAGGCGAGGACGATCGCCCGGCGCCGATGTGCGGCGCTCGCGCTCGGCTGGCTCGCCACCGCGTGCCTCGCCGCGGACGAGGCGGCGGCCGGGCCGCCGGCGGCGAGCCGGTCCGCCGTGCTCGCCGCGAACGCGGTCACGACCTGGCACGCCTACGCGCAGGACCTGGTCGCCGGGTTCCCCGGCCGCGGGAACGCCGCGCAGGCCTACACCGCGTCGCTCATCCAGGTCGCGGTGTACGACGCCGTGGTGGCGATCCGGGGGCGGTACCCGCCGTTCCTCGCGCCGGTCCCCGCGCCGGCGGGCGCGGACCTCGACGCCGCCGTCGCGACCGCGGCGTACCGGGTCGGCATCACGCGCGTGAACGCGGGAACGTCGCGCACCGCGTTCCAGGACCGGTACACGGCGTTCCTCGCCGCCATCCCGGACGGCGCGGCCAAGGCGGGCGGCGTCGCGGTGGGCGAGGCGGCCGCCCAGGCGGTGCTGGCCGCGAGGAGCGGCGATCACTTCTACGACGCGGCGGCGTTCGCGAACCCGCCCGCCGACCCCGGCGTGTGGCAGGCGACCCCGGTCGCGAACGCGTACGCGACCGCCGGCGCCTCCGACTACGCCATGGCGTTCGTGATGCCGCTGACCGCGGCGTCGCCGGGGGCCCGCCGGGCGCCGCCGCCGCCGAACCTGCGCTCGGCGAGGTACGCGGACGCGCTCGCCGAGGTGAGGGAGTACGGGCGCAAGGAGAGCGCCGCGCGAACCGCCGCGATGACCGACGTCGTCCAGTTCTGGACGGAGAGCGGCTTCACGCTCTGGCAGCGCAACACCCGCGACCTGGTGGCCGCGCGGGACCTCGACGAGCTCGAGACGGCGCGGGCGCTCGCCGCCATCGGCGTGGCCGGGGGCGAGGCCATGCTCGCGTGCTTCGAGAGCAAGTACCACTACCTGAGCTGGCGTCCGTTCCAGGCCATCCAGCGCGCCGACGAGGACGGCAACCGGCGGACCGAGCCGGAGCCGCTCTGGACGCCGCTCGTCCGCGCGAACCACCCCGAGTATCCGGCCGGGCACGGGTGCTACGGGAGCGCCATGGCCACCGCGCTCCGGCTGCTGTTCGGCGACATGCCGGTCACGCTGACGAGCACCGGCAGCCAGGTCGCCGGCTGGCCGCAGGTGCCGTCGCGCAGGTACGCGTCGCTCGCGGCCATCCCCGACGAGAACGCCGACGCGCGGGTGTGGGGAGGGCTGCACCTCCGCACGACGATGGAGCAGTCGGCGCGCTGGATCCGCGACGTGACGGACGACGCGCTCTGCGGCCGCTTCGGCATCGCCTGCGAGTGACCCGGGCCCGTCTCGCGCGGCGCGGTCGCCGGGCCGCGTCGCGCGAGCCGCCGATTGCGGCGCGCACCGCCCCCCGACTACATACCCGGGCGCCGGCTCGCCGTCGGTGCGGCCGGCGGATGCGGGGGGTGGCCATGCCCGACTCGACTCCCGGAGGGGCCTCCGGCGCGGCGCGTCCCGCGTCGGACCGGCTCGAGTCGTGGAAGGAGATCGCGGCCTACCTGCGCCGCGACGTCACCACCGTGCAGCGCTGGGAGCGGCGCGAGGGCATGCCGGTCCACCGGCACCTGCACGACAAGCTCGGCTCGGTCTACGCGTTTCGCTCCGATCTCGACGCGTGGGCGCGCCGCCGGAGCGCCGGGGCGGCGGGCGGCGCACCGGGCGAGGGGACGCTCCCGGGCGCCGGTCCGGAGGGGGAACCCGCCGGCGACGCGGGGACGGCGGCCCCCCTCGAGCCGGCCGGCGGCGGGCCGGCGGCGAGCGGGTTCGCGGGGGCCTCGCGGGCGGCGGTCCTGCTCGCGGCGGCCGTCGCCGCGGCCGCCGCGGTCGGAGCGGGCGCGACCTGGCTCGTCCAGCGGCGCGCCGCCTCGACGCGCGATCCGCTGGCCGGCGCCCGCTTCGTGCCGCTGACCGACTTCGGCGGCGTCGAGCAGGCGGCCGCGATCTCCGCCGACGGGCGCTTCGTCGCGTTCCTGTCGGACCGGGCCGGGCGCGTGGACGTGTGGCTCACGCAGGTCGGCTCCGGGCAGTTCCTGGACCTGACGCGCGGCAGCGCGCCCGAGCTGGTGAACCCGTCGATCCGGGCGCTGGGCTTCTCGCCGGACGGCTCGCTGGTGACGTTCTGGGCCCGCGGCCGCACCGGCTCGGACCCGCCGGACATCGGCATCTGGGCGGTGCCGCTGCTGGGCGGTCCCCCGCGGCCGTACCTGGAGGGCGCGGCGGAGTACGCCTGGACGCGCGACGGCACGCGCCTCGTCCACCACACGCCGGGCCCGGGCGATCCGATGTACGTGAGCGAGGCCGGCCGGCTGCACGAGGGCCGCCGGATCTTCTCCGCGCCGGCGGGCCTGCACGCGCACTTCCAGACCTGGGCGCCGGATCAGGCGTTCGTGTACTTCGTGCAGGGGGCGCTCCCGGACCGCCTCGACCTGTGGCGGATCCGGCCGGACGGCAGCGCGCCGGAGCGCCTGACCCACCACGACGGCGTGGTCAGCCACCCCGTGTTCGCGGACGCGCGGACGCTGCTCTACCTCGCCACCGACGCCGACGGCTCCGGGCCGTGGCTGCACGCGCTCGACGTCGAGGGCAGGGTGGCGCGGCGCGTGGGGACGGGCGCCGAGCGGTACACCTCGCTCGCGGCGAGCGCGGACGGGCGGCGCCTGGTCCTCACGCAGGCGAGCCCGAAGCGCACGCTCTGGCGCGTGGCGCTCGGACCGGAGCACGCGGACCTCGCCGACGCGCGGCCGATCCCGCTGACCACCGGGACCGGGTGGGCTCCGCGGCTCGGCCCCGGCTACCTCGTCTACGTCTCGGCGAAGGGCGCCGGCGACGGCCTGTGGAAGCTGCAGGACGGCGCCAGCACGGAGCTCTGGAGCCAGCCCGGGGCGCGGATCGCCGGCGCACCGGCGGTCCGCAGGGACGGGCGGCGGATCGCGTTCTGGACGCGCGAGGGCGGGCGGACCCGCCTCCGCGTGGTGGACGCGGACGGCACCGGCGGGCGCGTGGTCACCGACGCGCTCCAGCTCGCGGGCGCGCCGGCGTGGATGCCGGACGGGACCTCGCTCGCGGTCGGCGCCATCGTGGACGGCGCGCCGAGGCTGTTCCGGGTGCCGCTCGAGGGCGGCGCGCCCGCGCCGCTGGTGGCCGAGCCTTCGGCGGATCCGGCCTGGTCGCCCGCCGGCGATCTCCTCGCGTTCACCGGCGCGGACGTCGGCACCACCTTCCCGCTGAAGGCGGTGAACGCCGACGGGAGCGCGCACCGGATGCCCCCGCTCACCCTGACGCGCGGGGAGCGGCACGTCGCGTTCCTCCCCGGCGGGCGGTCGATCGCGGTGCTGCGGGGCGAGATCCGCCGCAAGCGCCTCGCCGCGGTGGACCTCGCCTCGGGCGCGTCGCGCCCGCTGGTCGTGCTGCCGCCGGACTTCGACGTCCGCGACTTCGACGTGTCGCCCGACGGCCGCGAGCTGGTGCTGGAGCAGGTGCAGGAGCGCTCGGATCTGGTGCTGGTCGAGCGGCCCGCGCGGTGAGGCTCAGCGCCCCAGCGCGTGCAGCCGCTCGCTCTCCACGACGCGGACGGTCTCCGCGGCGTCGTCGAGCGCGAGCCGGACGAGCGCGCGGGCGACGGCGTCGGCCGGGACCGGCGCGTGGCGACGCTCCCGGCCCAGCACGGCGAACGCCGCGCGGGCGAGCGGGAGCGCGAGCCGCTCGCCGAGCCGGGGATCCTTCCGCGCGCCGCCGTCGTCGAGGAACGAGGGGCGGAGCACGGTGAGCTGCCGGTAGCCGAGGCGCGCCAGGGCCTCCTCGGCCTCGCCCTTGGTCCGCAGGTAGAAGCTCCTCGAGCGCGGGCTCGCGCCGACCGAGCTCACCAGCACGAACCGCTGCGCGCCCCTCGCCCGCGCGGCCTCGCCGAACGCGACCACCGCCTCGAGGTCCACCGCGCGGAACGCCTCCCGCGATCCGGCCTGCTTCATGGTCGTGCCGAGGCAGCAGACCGCGACGTCCACCGCCTCCGGCAGCGCCCGCCGGATCGCGGCCGGATCGCGGAGGTCCGCGATCCGGGAGGCGAGCCTGGCGTGCTCGACCGGCAGCGCGCGCCGGCCGACCGCGACCACGCGGCCGACGTCCTCGCGGGCGAGCAGGTGCCGGAGCGCGAGGGAGCCGACGAGGCCGGAGGCGCCGGCGATGGCGAGGGTCCGCATCGCCTACGGATAACCCGGCACGCCGCGCGCCGCGACGCGTCAGCGCGTGGCCGTGACGCCGATCAAGCGCGGGCGCGTCCGTGCGCGGAAATGCCGCGAGTGGCCCTTGCGCGCCGCGCGCCCCACATGAGACCGTGACCGCTCCGAGGCCATCGCGTCCGCGAGGCTTACGGCCCCAGCCCATGTCCCGTCCAGACTCCGTGCCCGTCGGCGCGACGGAGCCCTCGTCTCGTGGAGGTAGGTGGCGTGATCGTTCTGGTGCTGAACTGCGGAAGCTCGTCGGCGAAGTTCGCGGTGATCGACGCGGTGACCGGCCGTGAGCTGGTCTCCGGCGTCGCGCAGCGGGTCGGCTCGGCGCAGGCGACGCTCGACTTCAAGGTGGACGGCAGGAAGGAGTCGCGCCTGCTGCACGGGGCCGGGCACGAGCGCGCGCTGCGCGCCGTGGTCGAGCTCCTCGACGAGCTCGGGGTGGCGGGCGAGATCGCCGGCGTCGGCCACCGCGTCGTCCACGGCGGCGCCAAGTTCTCCGGCTCGATGCCCATCACGCCCGCCGTCGTCGCCAAGATCGAGGAGTGCATCCCGCTCGGCCCGCTCCACAACCCGGCCAACCTGCTCGGCATCCGCATCGCGCAGGAGCTGTTCCCGGCGCTGCCGCAGGTGGCGGTGTTCGACACCGCCTTCCACCAGACCATGCCGTCCCGCGCCTACCTGTACGCGGTGCCGTACGAGTGGTTCGCGAAGCACGAGGTGCGGCGGTACGGCTTCCACGGCACGAGCCACCGGTACGTCTCGCAGCAGGCGGTGAAGCAGCTCGGCCTCGACCCCGAGGACCACGCGGTGGTCACGGCGCACCTCGGGAACGGCTGCTCGCTCGCCGCCGTCCGCAACGGCGCCAGCATGGACACGACCATGGGGCTCACGCCGGTGGACGGCGTGGTGATGGGCACGCGCAGCGGCAACATCGACCCATCGATCATCGCGCACATGAAGAAGGCGCTGCACTGCACCGCCGACCACGTGATGGACGAGCTGAACCGGAACTCCGGCCTGCTCGGCATCTCCGGCCTGTCGAACGACATGCGCACGCTGCAGGAGGCGGCCGCGAACGGGCACGAGCGCGCCGCGCTCGCCATCGACAAGTTCTGCTACTCGGTCGCGAAGGCCGCGGCGGGCATGTTCGTGTCGCTGGGGCGGGTGGACGCGCTCGTGTTCACCGGCGGGATCGGCGAGAACGCGGTGGACGTGCGGGCCCGCATCGTGGAGCTGCTCGGCTTCGCCGGCTTCGCGCTCGACGCCCACGCCAACGCGTTCCACGGCAAGGCGCTCCGGGGCCGGATCACCCGGACCACCAGCCCGATGGCGGCGGTGATCGCCACCAACGAGGAGCTCATGATCGCCATGGACACCGCCGAGATCGCGGGCGCCCACGCCCACGTCCACGGCCACGCGGACGCGCCCCCGGATGCGGCCGCGGACGCGGAGCGGCCCGCCGCCGAGCGGCGCGCCTTCGCCTAGCCCGGGAGCGCACGCAGATGGCCCACGTCCTCCTCCTCGCGCCGGCCGGACGCCAGGTCGGCCTCACCACCGCCTGCCTGGGCCTGGTGCGCGCCCTGGATCGCCAGGGCGTGCGCGTCGCCTTCGCGAAGCCCATCGCCGCGCGCGGCGAGGACCGCGTCTCGGCGCTGGTCCGGCTCGGCTCCAGCCTGAGGCCGCCCGACCCGATCCCGCGCGCCGAGGCGGACGCGCTGCTCGCCGCCGGGGACGACCAGACGCTGATGGAGCGGGTGGTGGCGCTCTGCGCCGGCGCCGCGGAGGGCGCGGACGTCCTGGTGGTCGCCGGGATGTGGCCGGAGCCCGGGATGGTGCACTCGACGCGCGTCAACGCGCTGATGCTCAAGGCGCTCGACGCCGAGCTGGTCCTGGTCGGCTCGCCGCGCGGCGAGACGCCGGCGGAGCTGGCGGACGCGATGGCGATCGCGGCGCGCGGGCTCGGCGGCTTCGGCGACGGCGAGCCGGTGAGCTGCTTCCTGAACCGCGTCGCCCCCCGGGCGCCGGCCGCCCGCGTCGGTGAGTCGCGGCCCATCTGGCTGGAGGCGGGCGAGGAGGGCGAGCTCCCGGCGGCGGAGATCGACGCCTACCGCGCGGCGCTGGAGGCGGAGCGCCTCCGGCCCATCGCGGTGGTGCCCGCGAGCGGCGACCTCGCCGCCCCGCGCGTGAAGGACCTCGCCCAGGCGATCGGGGCGCGGGTGCTCCGCGCCGGCGACCAGGAGGGCCGGCGCATCCGGCACGTGGCGCTGTGCGCGATGGCGGTGCCGGGGTCGATCAAGACGTTCCGGCCCGGCACGCTCGTCATCACGCCGGGCGACCGGAGCGACATCCTGCTGGCCGCGGCGCTGGCGGTGCTGAACGGCGTCCCGCTGGCGGCGGTGCTGCTCACCGGCGGGGTCGAGCCCGAGCCCCACGTGTTCGAGATGTGCGACTCCGCGCTGCGCGCCGGGCTGCCGGTCCTCGCCGTCGACCAGGGCAGCTACGCCGCCGCGAACGCGGTGGCCGGCATGAACCTGCAGGTGCCACCCGACGACCCGGTGCGCGTGGAGCGGGTGATGACGGCGGTGGCCGACCTCATCGACCCCGCCTGGCTGCGGTCCCGCGCCGCGACCACCCGCGTGCGGCGCCTCTCGCCGCCCGCGTTCCGGCAGCGGCTGGTGGAGGCGGCGCGCGCCGCGAACAAGCGGATCGTCCTGCCCGAGGGCGCCGAGCCGCGCACGGTGGCGGCGGCGGCCATCGCCCAGGAGCGCGGGATCGCGCGCTGCGTGCTGCTCGGCGACGCGGACGAGGTCCACGAGGTCGCGCGCCGGCAGGGGATCACGCTGCCGCCGTCGATCGAGATCGTCGATCCGGCCCGGGTCGCGCCCTGGTACGTGGCGCCGCTGGTCGAGCGGCGCGCGGCCAAGGGGATGACCGCGGCGCAGGCCGCCCAGGAGCTGGGCGACGCGGTGATGGTCGGCACCATGATGATGGCGCTCGACGAGGCCGACGGGCTCGTCTCCGGCGCGCTCCACACCACCGCCCACACCATCCGGCCCGCCCTGCAGATCGTGAAGACGGTGCCCGGCTGCAACCTGGTGTCGAGCGTGTTCTTCATGTGCCTGCCGGAGCAGGTGCTGGTGTTCGGCGACTGCGCCGTGAACCCGACGCCCACCGCCGAGCAGCTCGCCGACATCGCCGTCCAGAGCGCCGACTCGGCCGCCGCGTTCGGCATCGAGCCGCGCGTGGCGATGCTGTCCTACTCGACCGGCACGAGCGGCGCGGGCGAGGAGGTCGAGAAGGTGAAGCGCGCGACCGAGCTCGCGCGCGCGGCGCGGCCGGACCTCGCCATCGACGGGCCGCTGCAGTACGACGCGGCGGTCATGCCGGACGTGGCGCGGCAGAAGGCGCCGAGGTCGAGCGTGGCCGGCCGCGCGACGGTGTTCGTGTTCCCGGACCTCAACACCGGGAACGTCACCTACAAGGCCGTGCAGCGGAGCGCGAACGTGGTCAGCATCGGCCCGATGCTCCAGGGGCTCGCCCGGCCGGTGAACGACCTGAGCCGCGGGTGCCTGGTCGAGGACATCGTGTTCACCATCGCGCTCACGGCCATCCAGGCCCGGCAGCTGGCGGCGCGCCGGGCGCGCTGACGGGCCGGGACGCGCTCGCGGACGGATGCGCCGGCGTCCCGCCGAGGGCGCGCCGCGGCTCCCGCGGTCGAATCCGAGGCGGCCCGGGCCGCGGGCGCTATGCTCCGCGCCCGGCGTCCCGCCGCCAAGGAGCACCGCATGAGCCAGCCCGTGCCGCCCATCGCCATCGAGGCCGCCTCCGCCCCGTCGCGCCAGGGCGCCCAGCTCGTCCCCGAGCCCTTCGCGACGCGCCTCTCGCGGCGGGTCAAGCACGCCCTCGGGGATCCGTTCGGCCTGAGGGCGTTCGGGGTCAACCTCATGCGGCTGCCCGCGGGCGACACCTCGGCCATCCACCACCGCCACACCGTGCAGGACGAGTTCGTGTACGTCCTCGAGGGCCACCCGACGCTCGTCACCGACGACGGCGACGTGCAGCTCGCCCCCGGCATGTGCGCCGGCTTCCCCGCGAGCGGGCGGGCGCACCACCTGGAGAACCGCACCGAGCGCGACGTGGTGGTGCTCGAGGTGGGCGACCGCGCCGGCGGGGACCAGGTGATCTACCCGATGGACGACCTCATGCTCGTGCCCGGGCCCGACGGGCGGCGCCGGTTCGTGCACAAGGACGGGACGCCCTACTGACGGCCGGCGCCTGGCGGTCCGGGCGCGGCGAGGGTAGGGTCGGGCCGATGCCGCCCGAGCGCCACGTCCTCCTCGTCCGCCACGGCGAGACCGACTGGAACGCCGCCGGGCGCCTGCAGGGCCAGACCGACGTGCCGCTCAACGCGAACGGGCGGGCCCAGGCGCTCGCCCTCGCGGTCCGCCTCCGCGCCGAGGGCGTCCGCGCCATCGGGTCGAGCGACCTCTCCCGCGCGCGCGGCACGGCGGAGCTCGTGGGCGGGGCGCTGGGCCTGGAGGTCGCGCTCGTGGACGAGGACCTGCGCGAGCGCGGCTACGGCGCGTGGGAGGGGCTGACCCGCGGCGAGTGCGCGGCGCGCGACCCGGACGCGTGGGCGCGCCACCTCGCCGACCCCCGCACGCCGCCGCCGGGCGGCGAGACCACCGAGGCGCTCCTCGCGCGCGTGGTGCCGGCCATCCACCGGGCCGCCGAACGGCTCGCCACGCCCGCGCTGGTCGTGACGCATGGTGGAGTCATGCGGGCGTTCCTCTCCGCCGTGCTCGACGGCGGCCCGGCCGGCGGGGCGGTCGCGCCGCCCGTCGTCCCGAACGGCGGAGTCTGGCGGGTGCGCCTCGCCGGCGGCCGGGTGATCGGCGCCGCGGCGCTCGACCCGGACCGCTGACGACGCCTCGCAGCCCGCCGGAACACCCCGCGCCGGTGCGTGACGCGCCGCGGTGCCACACCCGTGGCCGCCGCTGCGAGGGGCCCGAACCTGGACCTCGCTCGCCCCGGGCGGTGCGGGATTGACGAATCGTCAATGACCACCGCGCAGGATTCGGCGCGCTGTACCCGGACGAAGGATTGCCGGCTCCCCGGACAGCACAAAGAACCGCTGACCACCCCGATTTCCGGGAGGAGCGCGCATGAAGAAGACCACGAGCAGGCCCCAGGCGGACACCGCCCCGAAGGCTTCCCGCCGTTCGTTCCTGAAGAAGGCAGCCCTCGGCGCCGCGGGCGTGGCGGCGGGGGCGGCCGCGCCGACCATCCACGTCGCGCAGGCGCCCACCACGCTGCGCTTCCAGAGCACCTGGCCGCAGAAGGACATCTTCCACGAGTTCGCGCTCGACTACGCGAAGAAGGTCAACGAGATGTCCGGCGGACGCCTCAAGATCGAGGTGCTCGCGGCCGGCTCGGTGGTGAAGGCGTTCGACCTCCTCGACGCGGTCTCGAAGGGCACGCTCGACGGCGGCCACGGCGTGGTCGCCTACTGGTACGGCAAGAACACGGCGCTGGCGCTGTGGGGCTCCGGCCCCGCGTTCGGGATGGATCCGAACATGGTGCTCGCGTGGCACCACTACGGCGGGGGCCGGCAGCTCCTCGAGGAGATCTACAAGTCCCTCAACCTGGACGTCGTCTCGCTCATGTACGGGCCCATGCCGACCCAGCCGCTCGGCTGGTTCAAGCAGAAGCCCATCGCGAAGCCGGACGACATGAAGGGGCTCAAGTTCCGGACCGTCGGCCTCTCCATCGACATCTTCAACGGCCTGGGCGCGGCGGTGAACGCGCTCCCGGGCGCGGAGATCGTGCCGGCGATGGACCGGGGCCTCCTCGACGCCGCCGAGTTCAACAACGCCTCCTCGGACCGCGTGCTCGGGTTCCCGGACGTCTCGAAGATCTGCATGCTGCAGAGCTTCCACCAGTGCTCGGAGCAGTTCGAGATCCTGTTCAACGGCAAGCGCTTCCAGGCGCTGCCGGCCGACCTCAAGTCCATCATCTCGATCGCCGCGCAGGCCGCGTCCGCCGACATGAGCTGGAAGGCCATCGACCGCTACTCCAGCGACTACTTCGAGATGCGGGACAAGCAGGGGGTGAAGTTCTACTCGACGCGCCCGGAGATCCTGAAGCGGCAGCTCGAGATCTGGGACCAGGTGATGGAGAAGCGCGCGGCCGAGAACCCCATGTTCAAGAAGGTCCTCGAGTCGCAGCGCAAGTTCGCGCAGCGCGCGGCGCGCTGGCAGAACGACACCAACGTGGACTTCAAGATGGCCTACAACCACTTCTTCGGCGGGAAGAAGAAGCCCACGTAGGAGCGCCGCATGCAGCGCATCCTCCTCGCGGTGGACCGGCTCTCCACCGCCGTCGGCCAGGCCTTCGCCTGGCTCATCGTGGCGATCACCGGGCTCGTGACGTGGGAGGTCTTCTCGCGGAAGTTCCTCGACGCCCCGCACGCCTGGGCCTTCGACGCGCAGATCATGATGTACGGCGTCCTGTTCATGATGGCGGGCGCCTACACCCTCGCGAAGAGCGGCCACGTGCGGGGCGACGTGCTCTACGGCTTCTTCCCGCCGCGCGTGCAGGCCGGGCTCGACCTCGTCCTGTACGTGGCGTTCTTCGTCCCGGGCGTGCTGGCGATGGTGTACGCCGGGTGGACCTACGCCGCGGAGTCGTTCGCGATCCGCGAGCACTCCACCATCACGGTGGACGGGCCGCCGATCTACCCGTTCAAGGCGGCCATCCCGCTGGCGGGCGGGCTGCTCCTGCTCCAGGGCGTCGTCGAGATCGTCCGCTGCGCGGCCTGCCTCCGGACGGGCGAGTGGCCCTCGCGCACGCAGGACGTGGAGGAGGTGGACGTCGACAAGCTGAAGGAGCTGGTCCACGTGAAGGACGAGGACCTCGCCGCCCTCGACGCGCTGGTGGTCCGGCGCGAGGGCGGCGGCGCCGGGACCGAGCCGCCCGAGGCCGGCCGGAAGGACACGCGGCCATGAGGAAGGAGCTCTGGTTCGGCCTCGGCATGATGGCGGTGATCGTCGCGATCACCGCGTGGATCATGCCCGCCCCGTCGCAGATGACCACCGGCCACCTCGGGCTGCTCATGCTGTCGCTCGTGGTGGTCGCGATCATGCTGGGCTTCCCCACGGCGTTCACGCTGATGGGCATGGGCGTGATCTTCGCGTGGCTGGCGTACCGCTTCGACAACCCCGCCATCGCGACGCAGCAGACGCTCGACCTGATGGTGCAGCGGACCTATGCGGTGATGACGAACGACGTCCTCATCTCGATCCCGCTGTTCGTGTTCATGGGCTACCTGGTGGAGCGGGCCAACCTCATCGAGCGGCTGTTCAAGAGCCTCCACCTCGCCATGGCCTTCGTGCCGGGCTCGCTCGCCGTCGCCACGCTCGCCACCTGCGCGCTGTTCGCCACCGCCACCGGCATCGTCGGCGCGGTGGTGACGCTCATGGGCCTGCTCGCGTTCCCGGCGATGCTCCGCGCCGGCTACGACATCAAGCTCTCGGCGGGCGCGATCACCGCGGGCGGCTGCCTCGGCATCCTGATCCCGCCCTCGGTGATGCTCATCCTCTACGGCGCCACCGCGGGGGTCTCGGTGGTGCAGCTGTACGCGGGCGCGTTCTTCCCCGGCCTGCTGCTCGCCGGCCTGTACATCGCCTACGTGGTGCTGGTCGCGCGGCTCCGGCCCGCGCTCGCCCCGCCGGCCACGCCGGAGGAGCAGACGGTCACGCTGCCGGAGCCCTCGCGGATCCTGGCGGGCGGGCGGCGCCGCCTGGCCGTCCCGGCGCTGCTCGGGGCGCTGACCCGGCCGCCGCCGGGCGTCGGGCGCCGCTGGGCGGGGCGGCAGCTCGCGACCGCGCTCCTGCCGGCGGCCGCGCTGGCCGTCGGGATCGCGGCCGTGCACGGCGTCGTCACGGCCGAGCGCGTGGTGGACACCGGCGGCCTGGTCGAGGTGGGCGACGGCGAGGCGGCGCCCGAGGAGGCCTACCAGGGCGCGGAGCTCGCGCCGCTGGAGGACGACGGGGCTCCGGCGGAGGCGGGCGCCGAGCCCGTGCCGGTGGCAGGCCCGGAGGGCGCGGTGGAGGAGGTCCGCGGGGCCGGCGCGGAGGCGCCGGCGGTCGCCGCGCCGGCGAAAGGCAGGCCGGCCCCGCCGGCGTTCTGGATCGCGGTCGCGGCCGCGCTGGCTGCGCTCGCCGTGCACTACGGCATCTTCACGCTGGAGCGCCTCGAGATCCTGAAGATGCTGCTCACCAGCTTCTTCCCGCTGACCACGCTCATCCTCGCCGTGCTCGGGTCCATCGTCTTCGGCTGGGCCACGCCGACCGAGGCGGCCGCGCTCGGGGCCGCCGGCGCGATGGTGCTCACCGGCGCCTACCGGCAGTTCAGGTGGTCGGTGCTGAAGGAGTCGGTGTTCCTGACCGCGAAGACCACGGCGATGGTGTGCTGGCTGTTCGTGGGCTCGTCGATCTTCTCGGCGGCGTTCGCGCTGCTCGGCGGCCAGGGGCTCATCGAGCGCTGGGTGCTCGGGCTCGACCTCACGCCCATCCAGTTCATGGTGCTGGCGCAGGCGATCATCTTCCTGCTCGGGTGGCCGCTGGAGTGGACCGAGATCATCGTCATCTTCATGCCCATCTTCATCCCGCTGCTCGGGCACTTCGAGATCGACCCGCTCTTCTTCGGGCTGCTGGTCGCGCTCAACCTCCAGACCGCGTTCCTGTCGCCGCCGGTCGCCATGGCGGCGTTCTACCTGAAGGGCGTCGCGCCCCGGCACGTGACCCTGAACCAGATCTTCGCCGGGATGATGCCGTTCATGGCCATCCAGATCCTGGCGCTGGTGCTGCTCTACGTGTTCCCGCAGATCGGGCTCTGGCTGCCCCGCGTTCTCTACCGGTGAACCGGTCCGGCTGAGGTGCGTTGCCGCACCGCCGGGGCGGACCCACGGTCGCACCCGGCACGCGCCTCGCGACGCCGGGATCGCGCGCGGCGATCACGCGGCCGGCCTACCTCGCGCCCATGGAGGGAGCCCCGAGGTCCAGACCTCGGGGCACGCGGCGGAGGTGCACGCTCTCGCCGTCGACCCGGCACGTGCGTCCACCGTGCGGGCGCGACCACGACAGGGGGCGCCATGGGCAAGTCCAGCGAGAACGGGCGCGGGGGCCTGGGCCGCCGCACGCTGCTGAAGGGCGCGGGGCTGGCGCTGGGAGGGATCGCGGCGGCCGGGTCGGACGTCGCGCGCGCCGCGCAGCAATGCCTCGGCGTGGGCGACTGCTATCCGACCGCCGAGCGGCGCGACCGGTACAGCCTCTTCGAGCGGCTCGACACCATCAGCCCGTTCCGGCCGGTCGCGCCGGGCGAGATGCGGATCACGTTCATGGGCTCCGGGTTCCCGCCGGCCCGGCCGGCGCAGGAGATGATGAGCGTGTTCGTCCAGGTCGGCGAGGGGCCCGGGGGCACGAAGCCGGACCAGGTCGTCCTCGACTGCGGCAGCGGCGTCGCGGGGAACTACACCGCGATGAACGTCGGCTTCGCCAGGATGGACAAGGTCTTCGTGAACCACCTGCACGGCGACCACATGTCCGACCTCACCACGTTCTACTGCTTCGGGCCGGCCACCGACCGCAAGAAGCCGCTCTACGTGTGGGGCTCGAAGGCCTCGGGGGTCGAGAACCCGTGGTTCGACCCGGGGCGGCCCGAGGACCCGGCCACCAACCCGCGGTTCTACGAGGACGGCACCATCGAGTTCTGCAGGAACCTCCGCAAGGCGTGCCGCTGGCACACCGAGAGCTTCAGCTTCCTCTCCACCGCGGTCGAGGGCTGGCAGGACGAGACGCTGAAGTGGGTGCCTGCGTCGATCCCGCGCGAGAAGGTCGATCCCGGCGACCCGGACGGCGACGGCTTCGCCCTGTACGCGATCGAGCTCGACTGGGAGGTCCCCGGCGTCGCCTACGACAACGCCGAGACCGGGATGCGGGTGACGCACTTCCCCGTCGTCCACGCGCGGAAGGGCTCGATGGGCTTCAAGGTCGAGTGGAACGGCCTGCGGATGATCTACACGAGCGACACGCGGCCGGAGACGATGTGCGTCGAGCAGGCCAGCGGCGGCGAGGGCGTGGACGTGTTCATCCACGAGATGGTACCGCCGGCGGACGCCACCGTGCTGAGGTCGCTGCGGCTGCGGCAGGTGCCGGAGGAGGGCACCGCGCTCCGCGCGCAGTTCGACGAGACCGTCGCGATGGTCCAGACCGTCTACGAGAACTCGCACACGCCGCAGGGCGCGTTCGGCCACCTCGTCAGCCGGATCACGCCCCACCCGCGCCTCACCGTCGCTGCGCACTTCTCGGTGGGCGACGACACCATCGCCTGCGCCAAGCAGAGCATCCTGAACCACTGCGGGGACTGGATCCGCTGGCTGGGCCGGCAGCCGCTGCTCGGGGACGAGCGCGGCTACATGACGTGGGCCGCCGACCGGATGGTGCTGTCGGTGACGAGGCGCGGGATCAAGCAGCTCCGCGCCGACGTGAACGCGTACGCGCCGGCGCCGCTGTCGGCCGCGCAGGGCACGCCGCTCGCGCCGAAGTACCCGTCCCCGACCTCGGACATCGACACCACGCGCGTGATCCAGCCGGGCGAGGACACCTACTGCGCGAGCGGATACTAGCGCGAGCTCCCCGGCCGCACGTGGGGAGCCCGAGAGAGGAGCAGCACATGGCGAGCAAGAAGAAGCCGAACATCCTCGTCATCTGGGGGGACGACATCGGCTGGATGAACCCGAGCTGTTACCACCAGGGCATCATGGGCTACCGCACCCCCAACATCGACCGGATCGCGGCCGAGGGCGCGCGCTTCACCGACTGGTACGGCCAGCAGAGCTGCACCGCCGGCCGCGCCGCGTTCATCACCGGCCAGGCGCCCATCCGCACCGGCCTCACCAAGGTCGGCCTGCCCGGCGCCGTCATCGGCCTGCAGCCCGAGGATCCGACCATCGCCGAGCTGCTGAAGCCGCTCGGCTACGCCACCGGCCAGTTCGGGAAGAACCACCTCGGCGACCGCGACGAGTTCCTGCCGACGGTGCACGGCTTCGACGAGTTCTTCGGGAACCTGTACCACCTGAACGCCGAGGACGAGCCGGAGCACCCGGACTACCCGAAGGACCCGCGCTTCCGGAAGCGCTTCGGCCCGCGCGGCGTGCTGCACAGCTGGGCGAAGCCGGACGGCACGCAGACCGTCGAGGACACCGGGCCGCTCACCAAGAAGCGGATGGAGACGGTGGACGAGGAGTTCCTGGAGGCGAGCCTCGACTTCATCGAGCGCGCGCACGCCGGCAAGAAGCCGTTCTTCGTGTGGTGGAACTCCACCCGCATGCACATCAACACGTACCTGAAGAAGGAGTCGCAGGGCGCGACCGGGCTCGGGGTCTACCCGGACGGCATGGTCGAGCACGACGGGCACGTCGGGCAGCTGCTCGACAAGCTCGACGCGCTGGGGATCGCGGGCGACACCATCGTCGTGTACGGGACCGACAACGGCGCCGAGGTGATGAGCTGGCCCGACGGCGGGACCACCCCGTTCCGCGGCGAGAAGGACACCAACTGGGAGGGCGGCTGGCGCGTGCCGTGCGTGATCCGCTGGCCCGGCGTGATCAAGCCGGGGACCGTCGTCAACGACATCTGCGCGCACACCGACCTGCTGCCGACGCTGCTCGCCGCCGCCGGCGAGCCGGACATCGTCGAGAAGCTGAAGAAGGGCTACAAGGCGGGCGCGAAGACGTTCAAGGTCCACATCGACGGCTACAACCTGCTGCCGTTCTTCTCGGGCGAGGTCCGGGAGTCGCCGCGCAAGGCGTTCTTCTACTGGAGCGACGACGGCGACCTGCTGGCGCTGCGCATCAACAACTGGAAGCTCCACTTCATGGAGCAGCGCGCCCGCGGGATGAGCGTGTGGGCCGAGCCGTTCAGCCAGCTGCGCATCCCGATGCTCGTGAACCTGCGCAGCGATCCGATGGAGCGGGCGCGGGACGACGCCTCCATGTACTACGACAAGTGGCTCATGGATCACGCGTTCGTGCTGGTGCCGGCGCAGATCCTGGTCGCGAAGTTCCTCGAGACGTTCGAGGAGTTCCCGCCGCGGCAGCGCCCGGCCAGCTTCAGCATCGACCAGGCGCTCGAGAAGGCCCGCGAGCGCCAGCGGACGCTCGCGGCGAAGGCCAGCGCGGCCGTGGACGAGAGCGACGAGACCCTCGCGACCGGCGGGGTGGAGGCGACGGTGCACTGAGCCCGCGCGGCGCCTCCCGCCCGCGCGCCGCGGCGCGGTCCGCGGGACCGGCGGGGGGCGCTCAGCGGGGGGAGGCGGGGCCGGCCCAGGGCTCGTGGGCGAGCCCGTACTCGCCCACCACCGACTCGCCGTCGGCGGCCACGCGGATCAGCCGGAACGACACCCGCGTGGCGGAGCGCCGCCGCTCGCGCGCGGCGACCGAGAGCCAGACCAGCGTCCCGGTGGTCCGGTCGAGCGGCACGTCGTCCACGCGGACCGGCGGGTCTTCGCCGACGCTGGCCAGGAGATCGAACCGGTCCTCCTCGCCGGCGGCGAGGCCGCGCACGTCCAGCACGGCCGCCATGACCTCGTCCTCGGGCCAGACCGAGCAGGGGACGACCTGGCCGGCGGCGATGGCGTACCGGTGCACGCGGAGCCCGTCGCGCTCGAGGCGCGCGAGCACGCCCGCGGTGGTGGGTCCCGTCACCGCGCCGGACCGCGCCAGCGCGGCGACCCCACCCGCCAGGTCGGCCAGGCGAGCGGCCCGGGCGGCGCAGGCCTCGCACGCGAGCAGGTGCTCCTCGAGCACGTCCCGCTCCGCCGGCGGGAGGTCGCCGGCCCACCAGTCCGAGAGGTCGTCCCAGCTCGGGCAGCGAGGATCCGGGCTCATCCGGCGGCTTCCTCGAGGCCGAGGCAGGCGCGCAGGCGGCGCAGCGCGCGGTGGCGCAGCACGCGGACGTGGCCCTCGCTGAGCGCGTGGTCCCGCGAGATCGCCTGGGCGGGCTGCTCCGCGTAGAAGGTCGCGACCACGACGGCCCGCTCGCGGGCCGCGAGCGCCTCGAGGCAGCGCGCGAGGCGATCGCGCGGGAGCGGCTCGGCCGGCGGCTCGTGCGGGGCGGGGAGGGGCTCGGCGGAGAGGAGGGCCTCGCGCCGGCGCTCGGTGCGGACGGCGCTCCCGGCGACCTGCCGGCAGGTCGAGAGCACGAAGGAGGCGAGGCGGTCCGGCTCGCGCACCGCGCCGGCGCGCAGGCGGGCGATCACCGCCACGAGCACGTCCTGCGCCAGGTCGGCCGCGGCGGCCTCGTCGCGCAGGTGGCGCAGCCCGTACAGGCGGATCCGCGGGCGGAAGCGCCGGCACAGCGCCTCCTCGGCCGCACGATCCCCGGAGGCGGCGCGCCGCGCCAGCGCTCCGTCCGACGCGTCGTCGGGCGCGCCCGCCGTCCCCGGCCAGCCCATGCACGAGCGCATAACGGCGGGCGGCCCGGCGCGCCCCGGCCGCCCCTTCCGAGGCGCGGTAACGGCGGGCCCGGCCGCGGCACCTCCGCGGTGAGGCGCCCGGCTCGCGGGCGCCCGAGGCGAGGACCCCCACATGCTGACGAACACCGGCTCAGGAACGCGCGTCGACGAGGTCGCCGCCGGCACCTTCCGCATCTCCACCCCGATCCCCCCGGCGGCCATGCCGGGCGGCTTCAGCTTCAACCAGTACCTCGTCGTGGACGAGCAGCCGCTCCTGTTCCACACCGGGCCGCGGCGGCTGTTTCCGCTCGTCCGCGAGGCGGTCGCCGCGGTGATGCCGGTCGAGGGGCTCCGGTGGATCGCCTTCTCGCACTACGAGGCGGACGAGTGCGGGTCGCTCAACGAGTGGCTGGCGGCGGCGCCGCGGGCGGAGCCGCTGTGCGGCCAGATCGCCGCCATGGTCTCGATCTCCGACGTGGCGGACCGCGCGCCGAGGGCGCTCGCCGACGGGGAGGCGCTGCGCCTCGGCCGGCACGAGGTGACCTGGATCGACGCCCCGCACCTGCCGCACGGCTGGGAGTGCGGGTTCCTCTTCGACGGCAGCACCGGGACGCTGCTCTGCGGCGACCTGTTCACGCAGCCCGGCTGCGCGGAGGGGCCGGCCGTGACCACCGGGGACATCCTCGGGCCGAGCGAGGCGCTCCGCCGCGGGCTCGACTACTTCAGCGCCACGCGGAACGTCGCGCCGCTCATCGAGAAGCTCGCCGCGCGGCGGCCCACCACGCTCGCGTGCATGCACGGGCAGGCGTGGGAGGGCGACGGCGCCGCGCTCCTCCGGGCGCTCGGGGACGCGCTGGGCTCCTCGCCGGCGCAGCGCTGAGCGCCGGAGGTGGCGGACGCGAGGGCAAGGAATCCGGAGCGGCACTCAGGTCGGCCGGCGCCGCGGCGGTCAGTGCCGGCCGGCGGGAGACGCGACCCCCGGGCCGGCGCCGGTCTGCGGCGCCCCCGCGTACATCGCGTCGATCACGGCCCGGTACTTCTGCTCGACCGCGCGGCGCTTGACCTTGAGGGTGGGGGTCAGTTCGCCGCCGGCCTGCGTGAACTCCGCGGGCATGAGCGTGAACCGCTTGATCTGCTCGTACCCGGCGAGGCGCCGGTTGACGTGCTCGATGCGCTCCCGGTACAGGCCGACGATCTCCGGGCGCGCCACGAGCTCCTCGCGCGAGGCGAAGCCGATGCCGCGCTCGCGGGCGTGCTGCTCGAGCACGGGGAACGCCGGGACCACGAGGGCGCTCACGTAGTTGCGCCGGTCGCCGACCACGGCGACGTGCTCGACGTACGGCTCGCTGCCGAACATGGCCTCGATGTGCTGCGGGGCGATGTTCTTGCCGCCCGAGGTGATGATGAGGTCCTTGATGCGGTCGGTGATGTGCACGAAGCCGTCGTCGTCGACGAACCCCACGTCGCCGGTCTTGAACCAGCCGTCCTCGAAGACCGCCGCCGTCTCGGCAGGCCTCCGGTAGTAGCCCTTCATGACGTTGCCGCCGCGGGCGAGGATCTCGCCGTCCTGCGCGATCCGGAGCTCGCAGCCCAGGATGGGACGGCCGACGGTGCCGAACTTGAACGCGCCGGGCGCGTTGCAGGTGAGCATCGGGGAGGTCTCGGTGAGCCCGTAGCCCTGGCAGATGAGCAGGCCGGCGGCGAAGAAGAACTCCTCGACCTCCTGCGAGAGGGGAGCGCCGCCGGCGGAGAAGAAGTTCTTCTCGCCGCCCACGACGTCGCGGATCTTCGAGAGCACCAGCGCGTCGGCCACGCGGTGGCGGAGCGCGAGCAGCGGCCCCGCGCGGCGCCGCTCCTTCCTGCGCTGGCCGTACTCCTTGCCGACCGCCATCGCCCACCGGAACAGCGCCCGCCTCGGCGCGGACGCCTTGCCGATGCGGTCGAGCACCGCGGCGCAGATCTTCTCGTACAGGCGAGGGACGCTCACCATCGCGGTCGGCCGGAGCTCGGGCATGCAGGCGATCACGTCCTTGGGATCCGCGAGGTAGTCGTTCTCCGCGCCGCTCCGGAACACGTAGTAGGACCAGAGCCGCTCGTACACGTGGCTCAGCGGGAGGAAGCAGATGCTCCGGTCCTGCGCGCCGACCTGGAACCGGTCGTCCACGGCGCGGAACTGGTGGAAGAAGTTGGCGTGCGTCAGCACGGCGCCCTTCGGATCGCCGGTCGTCCCCGAGGTGTAGATGATCGTGGCGACGTCGCCGGGCGCGGCGGACTCGAGCCGCCGCTCCAGCTCGGCGTCGCGCGGCGAGCCCGCGCCGTCGCGGACGAAGTCGTCGAAGTGCTGCGAGCGGCCGCCGGAGAGCCTCGTGGCGCGGTCGAACGCGATCACCCAGGGTGATGGCGCGCCGCCGGACTGGAAGGCCATGACCTTGTCGTACTGGTCCTGGTCGCCCACGAAGACCAGCTTCAGCCCGGCGTCGCTCGCGATGTACTCCGCCTGCTCGGTGGTGTTCGTGGCGTAGATCGGGACCGACACCGCCTTCGCGGTCAGGATGCCGAAGTCCGCGATGGCCCACTCCGGCGCGTTCCGGGCGAAGAGCCCGACCCGATCGCCCTCCTCGACGCCGCGCTCGAGCAGCGCCTTCGCCACGGCCCGGATCCGCTCGCCCAGCTCGGCGTAGGTGATGGATCGCCAGACGCCGCCCTCCTTGTAGCGCATGGCGGCCTTCGGGCCGTGCGTGCGAACGCTCTCCCGGATCATGAACGCCAGGTGGTCCTTGCCCATGACGTGCCGATCGTACCTCGTCGAGGGCCCGCCGGACCGACGTCGGGCCGCGCCCTCCGGCCGCACACCTCCGTAGCGCCTCGTCCATCCGCCACCTCGGCGGCGGCAGGGCGATGGACGTCAGGGCCGCGCGCCCGCCGGCGATCGAGCGGGCTCGAAGAGCTCGATGGGATTCCCGTCGGGGTCCTCGATCTGGACCTGTCGGCCGCCGGGGCCCGTCTCCACGTCGTTGCGGAAGGGAACCCCCGCCGTCTTCAGCTCGGCGACGAGCCCGGGGAGATCGTCCACCCTCAGCACCACCCGGTTCCAGCCGCCCGGCTCCTGCGGCCGCCCATCGGGCATCGGTCGGGACCCGGAGGCGCCGGGACCGCTGAGCAGGAGGCTCACCTCACCCAGCGAGACGTTGGCGAAGGCGGGCAGCTGCTGCTGCTGCAGCTCGAACCCGAGCTGCCGCGTGTAGAACGCCACCGCGCGCGCGACGTCCTTCACCTGGTAGCGGACGCCGTGAACGTTCCGGACGAATGACCTCGGGCCAGCCTGGACCATGCGCGCCTCCCTTGCTCGCCCGAGTCTCTGATGCCGGTCCTCGAGGCGCGCAACGCGAAGCGACCTGCGCTCGCGTGCGCCGCCGCGCAGGGGAGCTGGCGACCTCCGACCCGTTCCGGGCGCCACCGACCGGCAGGTTGCGAGCTCGCGGCGGCACGGGAGGGTCGGATCGCACGACGGCTTGCGGCGGCCGACCGCGTCCACCATCTCAGCGCGCGGAGGTCGTCATGCACGCGAGCGTCCTCGTCCTGGGCGGCGGCGTCGGCGGCAACGTCGCCGCGACGGAGCTGCGCCGGCTGCTTCCCCCGGCGCACGCGGTCACCCTGGTGGAGCGCTCCGAGCGCTTCACGCTCGGTGCCTCGCTCCTGCGGATCATCGTCGGCGAGGCGAGCCCCGATGACCTCACGCGGTCGGTCTCGGGGCTGTCGCGACGAGGGGTCGAGGTGGTGACCGGCGACGTCGAGCGGATCGATCCCGCGGCGCGGCGGGTGACCGTCGGGGCGCGGCAGCTCGGGGCGGACCACCTCGTCATCGCGCTCGGCGCCGACCTGGAACCCGCGACGGTTCCGGGGCTCGCGGAGGCGGGACACTCGTTCTACTCGCTCGAGGGCGCGATCGCCCTGCGGGACGCGCTGGCGCGATTCGACGGGGGACGGAACGTCGTCCTCACCGCAGCGCCGGCCTACAAGTGCCCCGCCGCGCCGTACGAGACGGCGATGCTGATCGACGGGAGTCTCCGCCGCAGGGGCATCCGCGACCGGTCCAGCGTCGACCTGTACGCCGCGGAGCCGGCGCCGATGGGGGTCGCGGGGCCGGCGGTCTCGGCGGCGGTGCGCGGCCTCCTCGGCACCAAGGGCATCTCGTACCACCCCGAGCACCAGATCGCCCGCGCCGACGCCGCCGCGCACCGGCTGCACTTCGCCAACGGCGCGTCCGCTCCGTACGACCTGCTCGCCTTCGTGGCGCCGCATCGCGCTCCGCGCGCCGTACGCGAGTCGGGCCTCACCGGCGAGAGCGGGTGGGTCCCGGTGGATCGCGCGACGCTCCGAACGCGCTTCGAGCACGTGTGGGCGATCGGCGACGTCACCGGGATCCCGCTGAGCATGGGCAAGCCGCTCCCGAAGGCCGCCACGTTCGCGACCGGGGAGGCGGAGGTGGTGGCCCGCGCGATCGCCGCCGAGGTGACCGGCGGAGAGCCCGCCGGCCCGTACGCCGCGCTCGGGGAATGCTGGGTCGAGACGGGCGACGGCCGGGCCGCCCGGGGCCACGGGGACTTCTTCGGCGAGCCGACCCCCGTCGTCGCGCTCGAGGCTCCGAGCGCGGACGCTCATCACGCGAAGGCGGCGTGGGAGCGCGCCTGGCTGGACCGGTGGGCCTGACCCGCCGGCCCGGGTGCCCGCGACGGCTCCGGCTCGGCCGCGCGGGGTCGTCCTCCGGAGATCAGGGTTCGGTCAGGACCTGAGCAGAGCGCCCGCCCTGCGTTCTCGCCCGCTGCGCCGGAGAGCGCACGAGGAGGACGGGCATGCACCTGCCCTGAAGCGCGAGCGCTTCGGAGGGCTGCCGCGCACGATCCTCGAGATCGGGGCCGGGGGAGGACGGCCTCGAGGTCCTCGACCCTCTGGGCAGCTGCCGCAGCACCTTCACGATCCCCCGGGCGAAGCGCGCGGCGCTCACCGCCCGCTGGAGCGACGCGTCGGCGACGATCGCGTCCGGCCAGAGCTCTCGCAGCAGCTCCTCCTTTGGGCCGACGCGATGACGGTTCCGGACGAGGTAGGCGAGCACCGATCCGCGTCCCGCGGCGGTCTCGCCCATGTGGCCGACCGCTCACCTGGCGGCCCGCCTGCACCCGGGCGCGAGACACGAAGAGTGAACGTGGGGCGCCCCCACCGAGCCGGCAGGCGCGCACCGACCGTGCGCCAGGTCTCGGTTACCTTCCCGGCCGGCCGGAGCGGCAGGAGCCGGGGCGCTCGACGACGACCATCAGCCCGCAGCCGTGAAGGGAAACGACGTCGTTCACGCAGGGTGGAGCGCACATGACCAGTTACAAGGTCGGATACTTCGTCGGCAGCCTCTCGTCCACCTCCATCAACCGCATGCTCGCGAAGGCGCTGGTCCGCCTGGCGCCGCCAGAGCTGAAGTTCGAGGAGATCC
This sequence comes from Anaeromyxobacter sp. PSR-1, assembly GCF_000964525.1. Classification (GTDB taxonomy): domain Bacteria; phylum Myxococcota; class Myxococcia; order Myxococcales; family Anaeromyxobacteraceae; genus Anaeromyxobacter. Next base: position 14,153 of record NZ_BAZG01000008.1, on the reverse strand, counting down.
CGATCAAGGACCTGCCGCTGTACAGCCAGGACCACGACGCCGACTACCCGCCGGTGGCACGGGCCTTCAAGAAGGCCATCGCCGAGTGCGACGCGCTGCTCTTCGTGACGCCCGAGTACAACCGGTCGATCCCCGGTGGCCTGAAGAACGCGATCGACTGGGCGAGCCGTCCCTGGGGGCAGAACTCCTTCGCGCGGAAGCCGTCCGGCGTGATCGGCACCTCACCCGGAGCGATCGGCACCGCCGTGGCGCAGAGCCACCTGCGCGGCGTGTTGTGCTTCTGCAACTCGCCGCTCATGAACAACATGGAGGCGTACATCCAGTTCAGGCCCGGCATGATCACGCCCGAGGGACAGGTGACGGAGGAGAGCACCGAGGCGTTCCTGCGAAATTACCTGAACGAGCTGCACGCCTTCATCGTGCGCGTGCTGACCGTGCTGCCGCGCGACGTCTGACGGCACGCCGGGCGGCCGGACGGGGCGGGTCCCGGGTGCGACCTCCGCCGCCGCGAATGGCACGGCGGCGGAGGGACGCGCCCGAGCCGGGCTCAGCTCGGCAGCCTGACCGTCAGCTCCAGCTCCACCTGCAGGTCGGGCCCGGCGAGCGCCGCGACGCCCACGCCGGTGATGCACGGCTTCGCGCCGTCGAACAGCTCGAGCAGCGGCGGGAAGACGGCGTGGAGCCGCTCGGGCGTGAGGTCCGTCACGAAGCAGCGGGCCATGACGATGTCGTGCGGGGTCGCGCCGAGGGCGTCGAGCGCGGCCCGGGCGTTGGCGGCCGCGATGCGGGTCTGCTCGACGAGGTCGGCGGGCGGTGCCTCGCCGCCCGGTCGCCACGCCACCTGGCCCGAGACGTAGGCCATGCGGGCGCCGGGCTCGACCACGGAGATCTGCGAGTAACCCATCGCCCCGGCGTCGGGCAGGGTGGGCGGGTTCAGGCGGGTGATGGGAGCGGTCATGAGGTCACGAGTCCTGTAGAGTAGTGGGAGACGCTGCGGAGTCTTTAGGAGGACTCTACATATGTAGAGACTCCGCCGCTGTCAACGCGCCCCGCACGAAGGACCCGAGAGACGCCCATGGGCAAAGCCGAACGGAAGAAGGCAGGCGCGGCGCACACGCCCAAGGACGCCGCCAGGGCGGACCGACCCGATCGCCGCGCCGTCATCCTCGAGGCCGTGCTGGAGCTGCTCGCGACGCAGGGGCTCGAGGGCGTGACCCATCGCGCGGTGGACGAGGCCGCCGGCCTGCCCCAGGGGTCGACGACCTACTACTTCCCGAAGAAGAGCGCGCTGCTCGTCGCGGCCGCCGACCACCTGGCGGCGCTGCTGGAGAAGGAATGCGACGAGCTGCAGGTCGGGTTCGCCGAGCGCGCCGCGCGGCAGGGGCTGGACGCCGCCATCGCGTACGTGGCCGACGAGCTCGTGGCCTACGCCGACGACACGCGCCACCTGTTCCTTGCGCGCGTCGAGCTGACCATGGCCGCGGCGCGGCGCGAGGACCTGGCCGGCGTCGGCGAGCGCCTCACCGCCGCGGCGCGCCGGCCCATCGCGTTCTTCGTGAAGCTGATCTCGCACGGGCGGGCGGACGCGCCCATCGAGACCTGCGCGGGCCTCATCGACGGCATCACGCTCATGTACGCCATCGGCCAGGGACCCAAGCCGACGACCGAGCAGGTCTCGTCCGTGCTGCGCGCGGTGCTGTAGGGGCCGGGGCTTCTCGGCCCCGTCGCAGCGGGACCGCGGAGGGGCGGCCGCGCTACTTGTCGCGGTACGTGATCCGTCCGCGCGTCAGGTCGTACGGGGACAGCTCCACCTTCACGCGATCGCCGGTGATGATGCGGATGTGGAACCGCTTCATCTTGCCCGACGGGTACGCCAGGACGACGGGGCCCTGGTCGAGCTTCACGCGATACATGCCGCCGCTCGACTCCTCGACGCGCCCCTGAACCTCGATGCCTGCTTCCTTCTCGCTCAAACGCTCTCCAGTTCGTGATCCCGCAGCGTAAAAGAAACCCGCCTCGCGGCGGGCGCTCCGGGGGTGTGGCGGCGCCCGGGGCCCGAGCTGGGCCGCTGGCGCTGGTCGGGCACTCATATAGCCCAACGTGCAACAGGATGGCCACTCGCGATCGACCGTGCGAGCCACCGCCCCGCCTCCCGCTCCCGGAGGGGACGGGATCTGCTGCATGGACTACATGAGCCTACATGCTGCGTGCCGCCGCGGGCGCTACTTCTCGTCCGGAACGACCTCGAACCAGAACTTCTTGTGCGTCAGCTCGGGAGCTTCCCGGGTGACCTCGTTCGTGTCGTTCTTCATCGCCTTCAGCACCGCGTGGAGCTGCTCGGTCGGCAGGTGCTCCTGCAGGAAGATGAGGGCCTGCTTCTCGTCCTTCCACCCGTGATCTCGCGGGTAGTGCTCCATCAAGAACTCTCGCAGGTCCACCACCTTCAGCTTGCGGCGCTCGACGGTGGTCCACTCCTTCGTCAGTCCGAGCTGGATCTTCATGCTTCGCTCCTATCGTTGAACGGGCGCGACTTCCAGCGCCTCGCGCTGCGAGGGGAACAGGCGAGGCCATCTTGCCACGTGGCCGCCCGTTCGCGCCGGGTACGTGACGGGAGCGCTGGCGAAAGGAGGCGCCCAGCTGGCCACGCAGGAGGTCGCCCCGTCGTCCGGAACGCCTCCAGGCGCGCGTAAGCGCGCGAGATCAGTGGACAGAGGCGATGCGCGTGACGAAGGCCCTGGGCCGACAAGATGTCGCGTCCGCTCGGGCAGCGCGGGGCCTGCCCGAAGACGGACGATTTCGCTGAGAGCGGATAGGATGCAGCCCGCTTCACCGTCACATCAGCGGAGGGGACGAGACGTGTCAAAGCCGAAGAAGCTGCTCCTGGGCGCCGTGACGCTGTGGCCACTGGCGTACATGTTCACGTTCCTGGTGACGGTGCTCGGAATGATCGCGATGGGCCCCGGTGGCCCCCGCGGATCCGGCGGTGGCTTCCCGGCGTGGATCGCGGCGCTCTTCGTCGTTCACATCGCCACGATGCTGCTGACGATCGGCCTGACGATCTTCTACGGCATCCACGCGTACCGCTCGACGCGCGTCCCCGAGAGCCGCCGCGTCCTGTGGGTCCTTCTCAACATCCTCGGCTCCTTCGTCGCGCAGCTCTTCTACTGGTACCTGTTCGTCTGGCGCGAGCCCGAACCCCAGGCAGCCACGCTGCCGAGGGCGTAGATGCAGAGCTCGAAGGGCGGCGATCCGATCCTCGAGCTGCGCGGCGTGGCCGCGTGGAATGCATGGCTCCGCGAGAACCACGATCGGTCTGCCGGCGTCCTCCTCCGCATCCCGAAGAAGGGGGCGAGCGACACGACGCTCACGTACGCGGCAGCGCTCGAGGCCGCACTGGCCTGGGGGTGGATCGACGGGCAGAAGCGAGCGCTGGACGGCACCGCGTGGCTGCAGCGCTTCACGCGCCGCACCCGGCGGAGCCCGTGGTCCAAGATCAACCGCGCCAAGGCCGAGGCGCTGATCGCGAGCGGCCGGATGGAGGAGCCGGGGCTCGCCGAGGTCGACCGCGCCAGGCGCGACGGGCGATGGGAACGCGCCTACGACGGCGCGAAGACCTCGACGGTCCCCGACGATCTCGCCGAGGCGCTCGCCGGCAATCCGCGTGCTCGGGCGTTCTTCGAGACCCTCGACGGCGCGAATCGCTACGCGATCCTCTACCGGGTCACGACGGCCAAGCTCCCGGAGACCCGGGCGAAGCGGATCGCCACCTTCGTGGCGATGTGCGCGGCGCACCAGACGTTGCATCCGGCCAAGACGAAGGCGGCGAAAGCGAAGTCCAAGACCTCGCGCTGACCAGGCGCGTGAGGCGTTGCGAGCCGGGGCCGCGTTCCGAGAGGTCGCGCATCCGCCGCGTTCAATGGTGCGCTCGGACCAGGGCCTGCCAGTACGCGCGTCTCACAGGCTGCTCGCCCCGCAGAAGCCGGCGCGCCGAGTCCCCCCACAACCTGTGACCGACGCACTAAGCCCCGCCGAATCCAGCGGCGAGGTGCCTGAACTGGGTGGCGAGGGCCGCCTTGTCCAGCCGTCGCTCGGCGACCGCGATCATCGCGTCGTAGAGGCCGCCGGCCGGATCGCTGATCGAGATGCCGTTCAGATCGAGGAACACGATGGCGGCGAGCAGCCCCGTCCGCTTGTTGCCGTCGACGAAGGGCTGGTTCTGCGCGATGTGGAACGCGTACGCCGCCGCCATGGCGAAGAGGTCCTCGTGCGCGAGCTCACCGCCCGCAGAGGCCCGCGGCATCGCGACGGCGGACTCGAGCAAGCCGATGTCGCGAATACCTGCGGCCCCTCCGTACGTCGCGAGCTGCTCCTCATGGATGAGCAACACGTCATCCACGTCGAGGAAGAGGGGATCGCTCACTTCGCGAGCTTCCGGAGCGTCGCATCGTGAGCCGCCATCGCTCGATGCGTCGCTGCCTTCACCTTCGCTCGCCTCGCGCTCCGGACCGGCTCGATGATGAGCCGCTCGCCATCCGTGCGCATGTCGAGCTCGGTCTCGCGGTCGATGTCCAGGAGCTCGAGGATGGGCTTCTCGATCACGATGCCGAGGCTGTTGCCGATGGCCGAGAGCTTCTTCCGCATGACGGTCACTCCGTTCTTACGAACGTATAACTGCGCGACCGACCACGGGCAACTCCGACCCGATCTCGTCTCGGCTCCAGAGCCGAGGCCCGGGTAGGTCCCGCTTGTGGGCGCTGGGTAGGTTGCCCTGGGGTCCGAAAAGAAAAAGCCCCCGCAGAACGGGGGCTTTCAGTGTCCTCAAGTGGAGGCGCCGGGAATCGAACCCGGGTCCGAAAGACTTCCAGTGAATGGCCCTACGCGCGTAGCTCGGAGTGGATACGTGAGCGGCAACCTCCGAGCCTGCAACCGCTCACGTCCTCGCCCTTTGATCTCGACCTCGGCAAGGCGGTTCGCTTCCCGCCAAGGTCCAGCCGGAGCTGACGTTCACACCCGGTACCCGGCGCTTCCGGGGGAACGCACGGCCTTTAGTTAGGCCGCGAGAGCCATGGGCTCGTTCGCGTTTCTGCTTGGTCCCGTTTTTACGTGGCCTCGTGACCAACCACGGCGCGCACCATACGCCTTCCGTCCTCCGTCGAAACCAGTTCGCCCCCAAGTCTGCGAACTGACGGTCCTTTCATAAGACCGCCGCCGCGGGAGTCAAGCGGCCGAGGCATCGTACCACGGGGTGCTGCAGACGGGGGCGGCGCCTCAGCGGCGCTCCCGCTCGCGCTCGCGCCGCTCGTCCTCCTCCAAGATCCCCTGCCACGTCTCGTGCTCTCGCTCGATGGGCGGAGCGGTCGTCCGTTCGCGCGGACGCTCGCGGTCCTCGGGCCGGGGCTCGGTCCTCGCTTCCCTGTGACGGTCCTCGCGGTCCATCTCGTGCCTCCTCCTCGACCGGAAGGTGGGGCGCGCAGGACGATGAGGCCTGGTCTCACCAGCGCCGGGCGCCAGCGCGACCGGGCGCCCGCCACGCGGCACGTCGGCCGTGCGCTCGAGGCTTTTCCTGGAGGGGAGGCGTCGGAGTTGGCGAGCGGGTCAGGCCCACTCGCAGCGGTACTCGCACGACGCCGCGCCGCGCGCGCGGCAGTGGGTCTCCGCCACCTTCACGGCCTTCCCGCCGGAGAGCTCGATGGCGCGACCGAGCCAGCCCACCGCCGTCAGGCAGTCGTCGGCGGTGACCTCGTCGCCGCCGTGCGTGCGGATCACCGCGGCGCGCCGGCCGGTGGCCTCGTACGTGCGCGAGCCGCTGGTGTGGCTGGCGGCGTAGAGCACGGGGACGCTGCGCAGCAGGTGGTGCGGCTCGCCCTCCCGCAGGTAGGCGCGGTGGGCGCCGGCGGGGGCGAGGTTGGTCTCGGCGGTGTGGCGGCCCATGGCGAGGAACATCGCGGACCGGTCGCCGCGGGCGAGCAGCGCGGCGATGGTGAGCTCGACCCGGATGAGCAGGTCGGCCGGGTACCACGCCGCCGGATCGAGCGTGCCGCGCAGCAGCGCCTGGTCCGCCACGGTCAGGCGGCGGAGCACGCGCTCGGCGCTCTCCGAGCCCTGGGCCCGCAGGTAGTTCATCCGGGAGACGAGCAGGGTCCCCTTCACCTTGCCGATGGCCCGCGTCGCGGTGGCGGTCGTGGTCATGGCCCGCCAGCGTACCGGGCGTGATCCCCGTGCGCCAGCGCGCAGCCCCCGGATCCGGGAGGGGACGCGTGGGTGCATGTGCGTCCTGGCGTGCCGGCGGGCGGCCGAAGCCCCCGTCCGCCCCCGATCGATGCACCCCGTCGACGGTTGACCGGGCCGAGCGGTCCCGGAACATTCAACCACCCACCTCGCAGCCGGAGGAGCCCGCGTGCCCCGAGCTCCCGCCGTGAGCAGCGCCCTCGCCCGACGCCTCGCCGCCGCCCTGGGCCCGGCGCACGTGATCGCGGACCCGGCGGAGCTGCGGGTCTACGCGTGCGACGGGATCACCCACGGTCGAACCACGCCGGCGCTGGTCGCGCTGCCGGGCTCGACCGAGGAGGTGGTCGAGGTGGTGAACGCGGCCCGCGAGGCGGGCGTGCCGCTCGTGCCGCGCGGCGCGGGCACCGGGCTCTCCGGCGGCGCGCGCCCGTCGCCGGGCTCGATCGTCGTCTCGCTCGCGCGCATGCGGCGCATCCTCGAGCTGGACCTCGAGAACGGCTGGGCGCGCGTCGAGCCGGGGGTCATCAACCTCGACGTCTCGCGCGCGGTCGCGGCGGCGGGCTGGTACTACGCGCCGGACCCGTCGTCGCAGGGCGTGTGCTCGATCGGCGGCAACGTGGCCGAGAACTCGGGCGGCGCGCACTGCCTCAAGTACGGGTTCACCACCAACCACGTGCTGGCCGCACGCGTGGTCCTCTCCGACGGCAGCGTGGTGGACCTGGGCGGCCCGGCGGCGGACGCGCCCGGCTACGACCTGCTCGCGGCGATGGTGGGCAGCGAGGGGCTGCTGGGCATCGCCACCGAGGCGACGCTGCGCCTGCTGCGCAAGCCCGAGGTGACGCGCACCTTCTTCGCCACGTTCCCGTCCACCGACGAGGCGGGCGCCGCGGTGTCGGGCATCATCGCCGCCGGCATCCTGCCCGCCGCCATCGAGATGATGGACCGGCTCGCCATCGTGGCGGCCAAGGCGGCCACGGGCCTGGACTGGCCGGACGTGGGCGCGGCGCTCCTCATGGACGCGGACGGCCCGCGCGCCGAGGTCGAGCACGTCTCGGCCCGCGCCATCGAGCTCGCGCGCGCCGCCGGCGCGCTGGAGATCCGGGTGCCGCGCGACGAGGCGGAGCGCCAGCTCATGTGGAAGGGGCGCAAGAGCGCCTTCGCCGCGGTGGGCCGCATCAGCCCGAACTACCTGGTCGAGGACGGCGTCATCCCGCGCTCGGAGATCGCGCGCGTGCTGCGGGAGATCGAGCGCATGGCCGCCGAGGCCGGCCTGCGCGTCGCCAACGTCTTCCACGCCGGCGACGGCAACCTCCACCCGCTGGTGCTCTACGACGCGCGCAACCCCGGCGAGGAGGCGCGCGCCGCGGCGCTGGGCGGCGAGATCCTGCGGCTGTGCATCCGCAGCGGCGGCTCGATCACCGGCGAGCACGGGGTGGGCGCCGAGAAGGCCGCGTACATGGCGGAGCAGTTCGCCCCGGAGGACCTCGAGACGATGCAGCGCGTCCGCTGCGCCTTCGACGGCGCGGCCCTCATGAACCCGGGCAAGGTGTTCCCCACGCCGCGGCTGTGCGGCGAGCGGCCCGGCCCCTACCGCCCCCATCCCGCCGAGGTGGCCGGGCTCGCGGAGCGCTGGTGAGCGCCGCGCCGCGCCCGGCGGACGCCGCCGACGCGGTGGCCGGCGTCGTGCCGCGCCTGGCGGTCGAGCCCGCGACGCTCGACGAGGCGGCCGAGGCGATGCGCGCGCTCGCCGCGGACGGGCTCGCGGTGGCGTTCGTGGGCGGGGGCACCGACCTCGGCCTCGGCGCGCCGCCGTCCCGCCTCGACGCGGTGCTGCGCACCCGCCGGCTCGACCGCGTCCGCGAGCACGCGCCCTCCGACCAGATCGTGGCGGTGGAGGGCGGGATGACGCTCGCCGCGCTCCAGGACCACCTCGCGCCGCACGGGCAGCGGCTCGCCCTCGACGCACCGCTCGCGGAGCGCGCCACGGTGGGCGGCATCGTGGCGGCGAACGCGTTCGGGCCGCGGCGCGCCCGCTTCGGCGCGGTGCGCGACCTCGTCATCGGCATGACCGTCGTCCGCGCCGACGGCGTGGTGGCGCGGGGCGGCGGCAAGGTGGTGAAGAACGTGGCCGGCTTCGACCTGCCGCGGCTGTTCTGCGGCTCGCTCGGCACGCTCGGGCTGGTGGCGGAGGTGGTGTTCCGCCTGCACCCGCTCCCGGAGGCCTCGGCCACGGTCGCGGTGCCGGGGCTGGGCGCGCCGGCCTGCCGCGCGCTGGCGAAGGCCGTGCTCGACGCGCGCCTCGAGCCGGTGGCGGTGGTGGCGCGGCGCGACGGCGGTGTCTACCGGCTGGGGCTCCGGTTCGAGGGCTTCGGCCCGGGCGTGCGGGATCAGTCGGAGCGCGCGCTGGCGCTGGCGGCGGCGCAGGGCACGCCGGGGGAGCGGCTGGGCGGCGCGGACGAGGCGGCGCTCTGGGCGCGCCAGGACGCGGTCCGCACCGCCGGCGACGTGCGGATCCGGGCGGCGTTCCAGCCGGCGGCGCTGGCGACGGCGGCCGGCGCGCTGGAGCGGGTGGCGGGCGCGCTCGCCGGCGGCGGCCTCCTGCTCCACCCGACGCTCGGGATCGGGCTCGTCTCGGGCACGCTCGAGGACCCGGCGCTCGCCGCGGTCGCCATCGAGGCGGCGCGCGGCGCGGTGGCGGCCGGCCACGGCTCGGTGGTGATCGCCGACGCGCCCGCGGCGCTCCGCGCCCGGGTGGACCCGTGGGGCGCGCCGCCGCCGGGGCTCGATCTGATGCGGCGGCTGAAGCGGGAGCTTGACCCGGAGCACCGGCTCGCGCCGGGCCGCCTGCCAGGAGGGATCTGAATGGGCGCGGGAGCGGACAGGGCGCTGCAGGCGGCGCCGCCGGCGCGCGGCGCGGCGCGCTCGCCGGCGGACGAGTGCGTGCACTGCGGCTTCTGCCTGCCGGTCTGCCCGACGTGGCAGAGCTGGCAGGAGGAGATGGACTCGCCGCGCGGCCGCATCGACCTCTTCCGCGGGCTCCAGGAGGGCGAGCTGGCCATGTCGGACGCGGTGGCGGCGCACTTCGACCGCTGCCTGGGCTGCATGGCCTGCCTGGGCGCCTGCCCGTCCGGCGTCCGCTACGACCACGTCATCGACGCGGCCCGCGCGCGCGTGGAGCGGGAGCACCGGCGCCCGGCGCTCGACCGGCTGCACCGCGCGTTCGTGTTCTCGCTGTTCCCGCACCCGGGGCGGCTGCGCGCGGCGGCGGTGCTGCTGTGGCTGTGGCGGGTGAGCGGGCTGCGCTGGCTGTTCCGCCGCACCGGCCTGCTGCGCCTCTCGCGGCGGCTCGAGCAGCTCGAGGCGCTCGCGCCGCCGCTCTCGCTGCGCGACGTGCTCGCGACCATCCCGCCGGCCACCGGCGCGCACGGCGAGCGGCGCCTGCGGGTGGGCCTCGTGACCGGCTGCGTGCAGAAGGTGTTCTTCCCCGGCGTGAACGCGGCCACCGTCCGCGTGCTCGCGGCCGAGGGGGTCGAGGTCGTCGCGCCGGCGGGCCAGGGCTGCTGCGGGGCGCTGTCGGTGCACGCCGGCCGCCTCGACGAGGCGCGGCGGCTGGCGCGGGCGCTGGTGGAGCGCTTCGAGGGGCTGCCGCTCGACGCCATCGTGGTGAACGCGGCCGGCTGCGGCTCGCACCTGAAGGACCTCGCGCACCTGTTCGAGGGCGACGCGGAGTTCGCGCCGCGCGCGGCGGCGTTCGCGGCCCGGGTGCGCGACGCCTCGGAGCTGCTCGCCGGGCTCCCGCCCCGGGCGCCGCGCGCCCCGCTCGCCGCGCGCGTGGCCTACCACTCGCCCTGCCATCTCCAGCACGCGCAGGGCGTGGGCGGCGCGCCGCGGGCCCTGCTCGCCACCATCCCCGGCCTCGAGCTGGTCGAGATCGCCGACGGCGACCAGTGCTGCGGCTCGGCGGGCATCTACAACCTGGTGCAACCGGAGAGCGCGTCGGAGATCGGACGGCGCAAGGCCGATGCCGTCTTGGCGACCGGCGCGACCGTGCTCGCGAGCGCGAACCCGGGCTGCACGCTGCACGTCCGCAGGCTGCTCGAGGAGCGGGGCGCGGCCGTCGAGCCGGCGCACCCGCTCGAGCTGCTGGACAGCGCCATCCAGGCGGCGCGGCGCGGGTGAGGCGCGAGCCCGGCCCGGCGCCGGGGAGGGGGAGCGGTGCTCGACGAGGCGGTGGCGCGTTGCAGGGACGAGGTCGGGGCACTGGCGGAGCGCGGCCTCGCCGCGGGGAGCGAGGCGGCGCTGGCGGCGCTGCTCGAGGGCGTGGAGCGCGCGGTGGCGGCGTCGCTCGGGGTGGCGCGGCCGTCCGGCACGCCGTCCCCGGCCTGCGGGCCGGGCTGCTCGAGCTGCTGCGTGCTGAACGTGGGCACGCTGCCGGTGGAGGGGGCGGTCGCGGCGGCGCGGCTGCGGCGCGGGCTGGACGCCGGCGCGGCGGCGGCGCTCGGCGCGCGGCTGCTCGCGTTCCACGACCGCGTCCGCTGGCTGGAGGACCGCGAGCGGATCGCCGGACGGGTGGCCTGCCCGCTGCTCGACGGCGCGGGCCGCTGCGCCATCCACCCGGCGCGGCCGCTCGCGTGCCGCAGCGTGAGCGCGGTGGACCGGGGCGACTGTCGCGCGGCGCTGGCCCTGGCGGCCGGCGACGGGCAGGACGACGAGGAGGACGGCCGCGCGCCGGTGGTGCGCATGGACGTGGCGCAGCGGACGCTCTACCTCGAGGCGCTGGACGCGCTCGGCGGCGCGCTCGCCCGGCGTGGCCTGGACGCGCGGCGGCGGGACGTGTCGGGGATGGTCGGGCACTTCCTGGCGCGGCCCGGCGCGCTCGACGCCTGGCAGGGGGGGGCGCCGCTGCCGCTCGACTGACGGGTCCCGCCGGATGCGACACGGGCGGCCGCCCGGATGGGCGTCCGCCCGCCGCGTGCGCGCCGTGCCGGGGGGAAGGGCCGGCGCGCGCCGCGTATCACGTCACCTCGATCTTCCGGCCGTGGCCCTTGCCCTCGCCGGCCATCGGCGCGCGGATCTCGAGCACGCCCTCGGTGAACTTCGCGGTCACGCGGTCCACCGCGATCTCCACCGGCAGCCGGACCGTGCGCGTGAACGCGCCCGCCGCGCGCTCGACGCGGTGGTAGTCCTTGCGCTCGATCCGCTCCTCCTTCTCCTTCTTCCCGGAGAGCGTCACGAGGTCCCCGGTGATCTCCACCTTGATGTCCTCGCGCCGCAGGCCGGGCAGCTCTGCCTTCAGGACCAGGTCGCGGCCGTCCTCGTACACGTCCACGGGCGGCACCTTGAACGCCAGCTCCTCGCCCAGCCGCAGCACGGGCCAGAACGCGGACCAGCGCTCCCCGACCAGCTCGTCGATCCGTTCCATCCACGGCGGAAGCGCCGGCATGCTCTCGCGCAGGGCCGCGAGCCTGCCGCGCTCCTTCGGCTCCTTGCCGTGATCGTGCTTCATCGGCTTCGTCATCGAACGCGCCTCCTTCCGCACGATCGAGCGTGGGCCGCGGTGGGGGGTGGGTCAAGCGGAGGCCGGGGGTCCGCCGCGGGCCCGAGGGCCGCGGGGTGCGAAGCCGGGTCGCGGCCGGAAGGCGTGCGCGGCTACAGGCGGAAGCCCGCCACCATCTCTCTCGCGCGCTCGCGCGCCAGGGGGAGCGCCGCCTCCACCTCGGGGGAGAGCGCGTCGCCGAACGCGAAGTCGCGCCCGGCCACGGTCACCAGGGCGGCGGGGGGCACGCGGCCGAACAGCGCACGCGCCAGCCCGAGCACCTCCTCCGGCATGAGCGTGTGGATCACCGCGGCGCGCGCCGGGCGGGGCGAGAGCCGCGTGGCGCAGACCTCCCCGGGCGTGCCGGCCACCGACGCGTCCAGGAACAGCACCCCGTCGGCGGAGGCCACCACCTCGGCGTGATCCGGGACGAGCTCGGGGATCTCCACCACCTCGAGGCCAGGGACCAGCGCCTCGAGGCCGTGCGCCACCGCCAGCCCGGCCGCGTCGTCTCCGCGCAGCGAGGTCCCGAGGGCCAGGGCGACGATCTTCATGGAGGGCTCCGGCGCCGCGCGGCCCGTTCCTGTCCAGGGCGACGCGAGGCGGAGGGTCATCCTACCAGGGGCGCCCCCGCCGACGGGAGGGGCGAGTTGCGAATCCCCGCGCTCGGGGGCGTCCCCCCGTTCGCGAACCGCCGGGGCGCGGCGCTCCGGTGGCTACGGCGCGGGTGGGGCCCCGGCCGCCGCGTCGGTCGCCTGGGCGGGCTCGCCCCGGGCGACGAACACCGCGGCGGCGAGATCGCCGGTGACGTTCACCGTCGTCCGGCACATGTCGAGGAACCGATCCACCCCGAGCACCAGGCCGATGCCCTCCACCGGGATCCCGAGGATGCCGAGGATCATCGCGATGAAGGGCATGGAGGCGGCCGGCACGCCGGCCGTGCCGATGCCGGCCAGGACGGCGATCCCCACCGCGATGGCCTGCTGGCCGAGCGACAGCTCGACCCCGTAGACCTGCGCCAGGAACAGCACCGTGACGCCCTCGAACAGCGCCGAGCCGTTCTGGTTCATGGCGGAGCCGGCGGTGAGGACGAAGCGCGCCACGTGCCGCGGCAGGCGAAGGTTCTCCTCGGCCACCCGGAGCGCGGTGGGAAGGGTGGCCGACGACGACGCGGTGGAGAACGCCGTCACCATGGCGAGCCGCACGCCGGAGAAGAACGCGCGCGGGCTCATGCCGCCGAACAGCTTCACCGAGAGGGAGTAGACCACGAACTGGTGCAGCGCGAGCCCGAGCACCACCACGCCCACGTAGGCGGCGATGGGCCGCACCACCGCCGCGCCGAGGCGGGCGGCCATGACGAAGAGCAGCGCGCCCACGCCGATGGGCGCGAGCCACAGCACGCCCTCGATGAGCTTCATGGAGACGTCGTAGAGCCCCTGCAGCGCCGCCTTCAGCGTGCGCGCGCCCGGCGTGTCGGTCATGGCGAGCGCCACGCCGAACAACAGCGCGAACACGATGAGGCCCATGAGGTCGCCGGTGGCGGCCGCCTTCACCGGGTTGTCCGGGACGAGCGCGAGGACGAACCCGGCCACCGAGTCGCCGCCGGGGAGCGGGGCGGGCTTGATCGTGGCGGCGCCGCGCGCGGCCTCGCGCACGGCGTCGGGCAGGCCGCGGCCGGGTCCGAGCACGTTCACCAGCGTCACGCCGATGAGCACCGCGATGGACGACACCGCCGCGGTGTAGCCGAGCATCCGCGCGCCCAGGCGGCCCAGGTGCCCGAGCTCGAGGTCGGCGACGCCGAGCACCAGCGCCGAGAACAGGAGCGGTACCACCAGCATGAACAGCAGCCGGATGAACAGCTGCCCGATGGGCTGGGCCACGTCGCGCACCGCGACGTCGAGCCAGGGCGCGCCGGCGCCCAGCGCGTTCGCGAGCGCGCCGAGCACGGCGCCCCCGACCACGGCGATCAGCATCCTGCGATGCGAGGGCATGCCCGTCCCGTGTACCCCGCCGCGGCGCGCGGCGGCAAGCCGGCCGGCGGGCCTGCCCGGGGCGTGGCATCGCCGCTGGGTGAACGCGACGCTCAGCGCCACGCACCCGGGCGCGCGTACACGAGCACCAGCGGCACCTCGTCGAGGAAGGCCCCGGCCACCGGCCGCGCGTCGCGGAACGCCGCCCAGGTGCGGTACTCCGCGTCGCGGGCCGCGCCGTCCACGGCCACCACGGCGACGTCCGCGTCCTCCGGCGCCTCCGCGCGGCGCAGGTCGGCCCGGAGCCGCCCGTCGCGCGCGTAGACCTCGACCGCCGCCTCGGCGGTGCGGGGCCAGTACACCCGCGCGCCGGGCCGGGCCCGCGCCGCGAGCGCGTCCAGCACCGCCGCGGCCGCCTC